>CAYWHO010000052.1:1829-9024 GCA_964458195.1 uncultured Arenimonas sp. | reverse complement strand
ATCATGCGCGAGGTCTCGCGGCCGAAGAACTCGTCCAGCGGACGGCCGTTGACCGTGATCTTGCCGCTACCGGCGCGCAGGAACACGCGGGCGGTGGAGGACTTGCGACGGCCGGTGCCGTAATTCTGCTGCAGTGCCATGGTTTGCGTACCTTAGAAGTCCAGCGCCTGCGGCTGCTGGGCGGTGTGCGGGTGGTTCGGGCCGGCGTAGACCTTGAGCTTCTTGAACATCGCGCGACCGAGCGGGTTCTTCGGCAGCATGCCCTTCACGCCCGTCTCGATGACGCGTTCCGGATGCGCATTGAGCGCCTGACCGAGAGACTCGGACTTCATGTTGCCGATGTAACCGGTGAAACGGTAATACATCTTGTCCTGCAGCTTGTTGCCGGTGACGGCGATCTTGTCGGCGTTGATCACGACGAGGTAATCGCCGGTATCCACGTGCGGCGTGAAGACGGGCTTGTGCTTACCGCGCAGACGGCGCGCGAGTTCCGAGCACAGACGACCCAGGGTCTTGCCGCTGGCGTCGACGACGTACCAGTCCTGCTTGACGGTCTCCGGCTTGGCGCTGACGGTCATGGTTTTCATGACGGCTCCAAAGGAAATGCAAAGTGAAAGAAGCGGAATGATAGCTGCTGGCCCCACCACGGCGCAAGTCCTTCAAAACCCGCATGTTAGGATCGCCCGGCATGCCTGCCCCGCCCGACCAGAACGCTAGCTCCCTGACGGCACTGGCCGACCGCTGCGTGCAATGCGGGCTGTGCCTGCCCCATTGCCCCACCTATCGCCTGGATGCGAGCGAGGCCGAATCGCCACGGGGACGCATCGCCTATGCCCGTGCCGTCTCGGTTGGCCTGCTCGCCCCGACGCCCGTCGGCGACCGACACCTGGACCATTGCCTGGGCTGCCTGCGCTGCGAGCAGGTCTGCCCGGCCGGGGTCGAATACGGCGCCCTCCTGGGCAGGGCCCGTGCCGAACAGGCGGCCCGGCGCTCCCCGGCCTTCGTTCGCCGCGTCCGCCTGGCCTTGCTGAGGCGTCCACGCCTGCTGAGCCGATGGCTTGGCTTCTACCGCTTTATTTATCCCGCGCTGCCGGCATCCGTGCGTTTGCTGCCCCGTCCTCCCGCCCGGGCGCCGCGCCCGACGCCCCTGCCGGTGGGGAACAAGATGCCGCTTCCGACGGTAGCGGTCTTCGTCGGCTGCGTCGCCGACGCTTACGAAAGCGAGGTCCGTGCGGCCCTTGGGCGATGCCTGCGAAAGTCCGGCATTGAACCTGCGCCCATCGCCAGCCCGAGTTGCTGCGGGACGGCGGCGGTGCACGCTGGCGACGCGGCCACCGCGACTCGCCTGGCCGAGGATAATCGCCGGGCGTTCGCCGGACATCGCACCGTTCTATGTCTCGCGAGCGGTTGTCGCGACCTCCTGCGCAGCAGCCTGACCGGGATCAGCGAGGTCATGGAGGCCATGACGTTCCTGCAAAGCGTGGGAGACGGTCTGCGTTTCCGCAGCGCCGCGGGCCGCCGCGTGGCCCTGCAGCTGCCCTGCAGCCAGCGCCTGGACGCGCCCTCGGCCGCCGCGACACGCGCCCTGCTCGCGCGTATTCCCGGTCTTGAGGTGATCGAACTTCCCGACACCGGTTGCTGCGGTGCCGCCGGCCTGCACATGCTCGAGGAACCGGAGCGCGCGGCGCGGTTGCGCCAGCCGCTGCTCGATGCGCTGGCGGGCAGCGGCGCGACGGAGCTGCTGTCGGCGAACATCGGCTGCCGCCTTCATCTCGCCAACGGCACTAGAATGCCGGTACGACACCCGGTGGAACTTCTCGCCGAACACCTGGAATGAACATCGAACGCCAATATTCGCCGCTGGATCGCCTCATCATCGAAGCGCAGCGCGCCTTGACCACGACGGCCGGGCGCTCGGTCGCCGAGCGCAGGAACCCAGGCAACGACGAAATCGAGAGCGCGATGGACGATGGCGCGCGGCGCCACGCCGCCGGGCTGATGCGCATCAACCACACCGGCGAAGTCTGTGCGCAGGCGCTGTACGTGGGCCAGGCGGCCGTCGCGCGCGACGAGGCGACACGCGCGCAGCTGCTGGCGGCCGCGCAGGAAGAGACCGATCACCTGGCCTGGTGCGCCGAACGTCTGGAGGAACTGCACAGCCGGCCCAGCCTGCTGAATCCGCTCTGGTATGCCGGCAGCTACGCGATCGGACTCGCGGCCGGGCTTCGCGGCGATGGCTGGAACCTCGGCTTCGTCGTCGAGACCGAACGCCAGGTCGAAGCGCACCTGGAAGAACACCTGCAGACCCTGCCTTCGGAAGACCGGCGCAGCCGCGCCATCCTCGAAACCATGAAAACCGACGAGGCGCGCCATGCCGACCATGCCGAACAGGCCGGCGCCCGCGTGCTTCCGCCGCCCATCCCGCGCCTGATGGCGCTCGCTTCGTCGATCATGAAGGCCGTCGCTTACCGCCTGTAGGAGCGACGCAGTCGCGACGCGAGCCGCTCGCGGGAAGCTGGAAAAAGAAAGCCCCGCCGACGCGGGGCTTTGTTCTTGCGCCGGAGACCGCGGACTCAATCGACCAGATTGCGCCCGTGGAAGAGCTCCTCGATCTCGCGCTTGAGCTGCATCTCGATGCGCTGGCGATCCTTGAAGCTCAGGTTCTTGGCCTTTTCCTCGAACAGATAAGTGTCGAGGTCGAAGTCCTTGAGGTGCATCTTCGTGTGGAACAGGTTCTCCTGGTACACGTTGACGTCCATCATCTCGTAGGTCTGCTTGATCGACTTCGACAGGAAGTCCTGGATCGAGTTGATGCGGTGGTCGATGTAGTGCTTCTTGCCCTTGATGTCGCGGGTGAAGCCGCGCACGCGGTAGTCCATGACCACGATGTCGGAGTCGAAGCTCTCGATCAGGTAGTTCAACGCCTTCAGCGGCGAAATGACGCCACAGGTCGCCACGTCGATGTCGGCCCGGAAGGTGGCGATGCCGTTGTGCGGGTGGGTTTCCGGATAGGTGTGCACGGTGATGTGCGACTTGTCCAGGTGCGCCACCACGGCGTCGGAGATCAGTTCCCTGCCGGCCGCCTTCTTGTCGATCACCGGCTCCTCGGAGATGAGGATCGTGACCGATGCGCCCTGCGGATCGTAGTCCTGGCGCGCGACGTTGAGGATGTTCGCGCCGATGATGTGCGCGACCTCGGTGAGGATTTGCGTCAGGCGCTCGGCGTTGAACATCTCGTCGATGTACTCGATGTAACGACGGCGCTGCTCTTCCGACACGGCATAGCAGACGTCGTAGATGTTGAAGCTCAGGGCCTTGGTGAGGTTGTTGAAGCCCTGGAGTCGCAGGCGCGGCAGTGGTTTGACCACGGCGTGATTCCTCGCACGGGGGAACGGATCGGGGGGCGCATTATCGGGCAAACCTCCCCCCGGGACCACCTCGGCGGTCGAAAGGGGCGTTCGTGCGGCGACAGGGAGATTGCTGCCAGCCCGGCCACGCCCTAAGCTTGCGCCAACGCACACTTTCACGGGCTTGCCATGGCGCCGCACCGGACCACCCTCAGCGAGGTCACGCCCCGCAACCTGCCGAGCAACCCGCTGGCGCTGGACAACGTCGCGCTGAACCACTTCCTGGACCACTGCCACCGGCGCAAGCATCCGGCCCGCAGCGACATCTTCCGCCCGGGCGACGAAGCCAGCTCCCTGTACTACGTGGTCAGCGGGTCCTTGAGCGTCATCAGCGAGGAGTCCGACGGTCGCGAGCTGGTGCTCGGCTACATCAACGCCGGCGATTTCATCGGCGAAATGGGCCTGTACATCAAGTCGGAGAAGCGCTCGGTGCTGCTGCGCACCCGCACCGCCTGCGATCTGGCCGAACTGAGCTACGAGCGTCTCTACCAGCTTTTCTCCGGCCCGCTGGCGACCGAGTGCCCGAAGATCCTGTACGCCATCGGAGCACAGCTTTCCAAGCGCCTGCTGGAAACCAGCCGCAAGGCCAGCCGTCTCGCCTTCCTCGACGTCACCGGGCGCATCAGCCGTACCTTGCTGGATCTTTGCCAGGAGCCCGACGCCCTGAGCCATCCGCAGGGAACCCAGATCCGCGTTTCGCGCCAGGAGCTTGCCCGCATCGTCGGCTGCTCGCGCGAAATGGCCGGCCGTGTGCTCAAGCAGCTTCAGCTCGACGGCAAGCTGCATGCGCGCGGCAAGACGGTCGTGGTGTACGGCACGCGCTGAACCCGACGCCATGGCGAGCCTCGGACAGCCTTCGCCTCTTCCGCTGCTGGTCCGGCCTGCACAGGACGGCGACGCCATCGAGCTGGCCGTGTTGCTCACCACGCTGGGATATCCCTGCACTACCGAGGAAGCGGGCGAACGTCTTCATGCGCTGCGCCTCGATCCCGACCAGCAATTGCTGGTGGCCGACTCGCATGGCGAACTGCTCGGCATGCTGGCCTACGACCTCATGTACTACCTGCCGCTCGGCGTGACGACCTGCCGCATCACCGCGCTTTCGGTGCGCGAACATGCCCAGGGACGGGGCATCGGACGGCAGCTGCTGCGCGAGGTCGAAGGGCGGGCGCGGCAATCGGGCGCGGCCCGCATCGAACTCACCTCGGCCGTGCATCGCGAAGAAGCGCATGCGTTCTATCGGGCCTGTGGCTATGCCGAACAGGGGCTGCGTTTCCTGAAACGGCTCGGGGACGCCTGAACCCGTGGCGAGCCTGCGCCGCCGCACCCTGCTGGTGGTCGCCGCACTGATGCTGGCGGTGGTGGCGGTGGTCACCGCCGTGCAGCACCTGCGCGTGTACCCGAGCTTTCTCGAGCTGGAGCAGGAACAGGCGCGACGCAACGCCGAGATGGTTATCGAACTGACCGACAGCGAGCTCGAGGCCCTGGCCAGCCAACCGGCCGATTGGGGCTTCTGGGACGAAACCTACCGCTTCATGACCGGCGAGAACGCCGATTTCGAGCCGGAAAACCTGACCATCAACGGGCAACTGAGCCTGGGCGTGGACGTGCTGGCCTTCTACGACAACCGCGGCAAGAAGGTCTGGGCGCGCGCGCTGGATCTGAAGACCGGCAAGACCTACGAACTGCCGCAGTTCACCGGCGCCGGCATCTCGCCGCAGCACCCGCTGCTGGCGCGCGACGACAAGAACAAGATCCATGTCGGCCTCGTCGACACCGACCGTGGGCCGATGATGATCGCCTCCGCTCCGGTACTTACCTCCGACTACACCGGCCCGCGCCGCGGCACGGTATTCATGGGGCGCTATTTCGATGCGGCGCGCATCCGCCAGATCGCCAGGCAGACCGGATTGGGGGTGGAGCTGCAGCCGCACCGCGGCCCCGCCGTCGCTCCCCCGAAGATCGATCCCGACAGCCTGCGCGTCATCCACTCGCCGTTCGTGCGGCGCATCGATCCGGACTACGTCCACCTGAAGACGGTGCTGTTCACGCTCGACGGCCAGCCCAGCCTCGACCTTTCCATTTCCACGCCGCGCGACATCAGCGCGCGCGGAGGCAGCTCGCTGCGCTCGTCCATCGTCACGATCGCGATCGCCGGCGTGGTAATCGCCGGCTTGCTGGCCTGGCTTCTGAACGCCGACGTGCTGCAGCCGCTGGTTCGCATCACCCGGCACGCGCAACGCATCACCGGCGAGGACAATCGCGACGCGCGCCTCGGCCTGCGCCGCGAGGATGAGATCGGGCAGCTGGCCGCAGAGTTCGACCAGATGCTCGACCGCCTGCAGGAAACGCGGCAGCGATTGTTCAACGAGAGCTATCGGGCCGGCGCCAACGAAATGGCCGGCGGGGTCATCCAGGACCTGCGTCGCCTGCTGGAGCCGTTGAAGGAACATATCGACCAGCCGCTGAAGCTGCTCGACCGCACCCACACCTCGGGCATGCAGCTTCTGCTGCAGGAACTGCATTCGCAGGGGGCCTCGCACCATCGCCAGGTGGAAATCGCGCAACTGCTGCAACGCGAGATCGACGACCAGGCCGACCTGTTGGCGGAAGCGCGCGGCGAGCTGCGCGGCATCCGCAAGAACCTCGAGCGCCTGCAGGGCATCGTCACCGAATATTCGCGTTACGTGGGCAGCAGCGGCGCCCAGGAACCGGTGCTGGTGGCCGAACTGCTGGAGCATGCGCTGCGCAAGCTCAGCCATACGCAGCGCCAGGTACTGTCGGTGGACGTGGACGATTCCGTCTATCGGGCGCCGCCGGTACAGGCCGTGCGCGAAGTCCTGCAGCAGGTCGTCAACGTACTGGTGGAATTCGGCGCCCAGGGACGCTCGGCCGAGGCCGACGGCCACGTGCATCTGCGCATCAGCGCGCACAACGAATTCCGCGACGGCCGGCCCTTCCTCTGCCTGTGTTTCGACGACAACCGCAGCGATGCGGCGGACGCCTCGCGCAACATCTTCGATCGCGAACGCGCTGCCGGAGAGAACGAGAGCGGCCTGAACATCGCCTGGGCCGAGAACGCGGTCACCTCGATGGGCGGCCGCCTGCTGGCGGAAAACGCTCCGTCGTTCCAGGGCCTGCAGTTGCAGCTCCACCTGCCGCGGGCCAAACCCGCAGCCAACTGAGGTTCAGGCGAACAGCCGGGCGAGTTCGGCGCCTGGATCTTCGGCGCGCATGAACGCCTCGCCCACCAGGAAGGCATGTACGCCAGCGCTACGCATGCGCTCGACGTCGCCCTGACCGTGGATGCCGCTCTCGGTGACCAGCAGGCGATCGGCCGGCACGGCCGCACGCATCGCCAGCGTCGTGTCGAGCGAGACTTCGAAGGTGCGCAAGTTGCGGTTGTTGATGCCGATCAGCGGCGCGCCGACCTGCAACGCGCGTTCGAGCTCGTCGATGTCGTGCACCTCCAGCAGCGCATCCATGCCGAGGTCCATCGCCAGGTTCGCCAGCTGCGCGAGTCTTGCGTCATCCAGCGCGGCAACGATCAGCAGGATGCAGTCGGCGCCGAGCAGCCTCGCTTCGTAAACCTGCCAGGGGTCGATCACGAAGTCCTTGCGCAGCACGGGCAGCGAACAAGCCGCGCGCGCCTGCTGCAGGTAGGCGTCGCTGCCCTGGAAGAAATCGACGTCGGTCAGCACGGACAGGCAGGCCGCGCCGCCGGCTTCGTAACTGCGGGCGATCTCGGCGGGGCGGGCGACCTTGGCGGGGCGGGCGCTGTAGTCCAG
>CAYWHO010000052.1:0-1819 GCA_964458195.1 uncultured Arenimonas sp. | reverse complement strand
CTTGCTCGGGCTGGCCTTCTTGATCTCGGCGATGACGGCAGGTTTTCCAACGCGGAGCTTCGCCTCCATGGCTGCGGCGAAGCCGCGCGTCGGCGGCAGGCCTTCGCAGCGCGCCATCAGCTCGGGCAAGGCCAGGCGCGCCGAACGCTCCCGCACTTCCTCGGCCTTGCGCGCCAGGATCGTATCGAGGATGTCGCTCATGCCTTGTCTTCCTCGCGCTCGCCGCGCGGCCCGGCGTATGCCCGCTCCACTTTGGCAACGCGCAGCTCGAAATGCTCATACCACTTGGTGCGGCCACGCTGGCGCGCCTGCGCGTGTTCGGCATTACGCTTCCAGGCGAGGATCGAAGCTTCGTCCCGCCAGTAGCTGACCGTGATACCGAAGCCGTCCGGTCCGCGCAGGCTTTCGACGCCGAGATAGCCTGGCTGTTGCTTGGCGAGTTCCATCATGCGATCGGCCGTTTCGCCGTATCCGGAGTCGTCGCCCTTGCGAAGCGAGGAGAAGATCACCGCGTAGTACGGCGTCTCCGGCGTTGTCGCAAACCATCCAGCTTCCATGGCCCCTCCAGTGATCCGTGTTCAATTCGCGACTTTCGCCGCGTCTCGCTCGGCCAGGCGCCGCCGCGTCGCCGCCACGTAATGGTCGACGCGCCCGCGCGCCGATCCGTCGGCGACGGCGGAACGCGCGCGCTCGATCCCGCTCGCGATCGAGTCGGTCAGGCCGGCAGCGTACAAGGCCGCGCCGGCGTTGAGCAGCACGATATCGCGCGCCGCCTCGTCGCGCCCTTCCAGCGCATCGAGCAGCATGGCCTTGGACTCGTCCGGGCCCTGCACGCGCAGGCAGCCAAGGTCGGCGCGGCGCAGGCCGAAATCCTCCGGCATGATCTGATATTCGCGGATACCGCCCTCGCGCAGTTCGGCGACCAGCGTCGGGCCGGACAGCGTGATTTCGTCGAGCCCGTCGCGACCATGCACGACGAGCGCGTGTTCGGCGCCGAGGCGCTGCAGCACGCGCGCCTGGATGCCGACCAGGTCGGGATGGAATACGCCCATCAGCATGTTCGGCGCACCCGCCGGATTGGTCAGCGGGCCGAGGATATTGAAGATCGTACGCACGCCCAACTCCCGCCGGATCGGCGCGACATTCTTCATCGCCGGATGATGGATCGGCGCGAACATGAAGCCGAAGCCGGTCTCGGCCATGCAGCGGGCGACCTCTTCGGGCTGCAGTTCGATCGTCGCGCCCAGCGCCTCCAGCACGTCGGCGCTGCCGGAACTGGAGCTGACCGAACGATTGCCGTGCTTGGCGACCTTGGCGCCCGCGGCCGAGGCGACGAACATCGCCGCGGTGGAAATATTGAAGGTATGGGCGCCATCGCCGCCGGTACCGACGATATCGACCATGTGCGCGCGATCCGACACATCGACCTTGGCCGAGAACTCGCGCATCGCCGTCGCCGCGCCGGCGATTTCGTCGATGGTTTCCTTTTTTACCCGCAGTCCTGTCAGCAGGGCGGCCGTCAACGCGGGCGACACGTCGCCGCGCATGATCTGGCGCATCAACTCGACCATTTCGTCGAAGAAGATCTCGCGATGGACGATGACGCGCGCAAGCGCTTCCTGCGGGGTGATCGGCATGGGGTCAGCCGCGCAGGAAGTTGCGCAGCAGGTGATGGCCGTGCTGCGTCAGGATGGATTCGGGGTGGAACTGCAGGCCTTCGATCGGGAGATCGCGATGGCGCAGGCCCATGATCTCGTCGAAACCGCCGTCGGCGTCTTCGGTCCAGGCGGTGATTTCTAGGCAGTCGGGCAAGGAATCT
>CAYWHO010000051.1:0-11820 GCA_964458195.1 uncultured Arenimonas sp. | reverse complement strand
AAAGGCGACAGTTTACCTGCGCCGTAAACGACGACGCCCGCAGATGCGGGCGTGGGCGGCGCGACGATTGGTGGCTATGGGTGGGCTCGAACCACCGACCCCGGCATTATGAGTGCCGTGCTCTAACCGGCTGAGCTACATAGCCACGCGGGTCGCCGATCCCCTTGCGGGGCCGCGAATTTTCCCCGTAGCGACCGCTCCTGTCAATCGAAACGCCTGCGCTTGTGGCTTCGCCGACCGCTGTGGCAGGCTTGCGGATAGTGAATTTGGAGTCCGTTTCGTGATCGATCCGGACGGTTACCGCCCCAATGTGGGCATCGTGCTCATGCACGCGGATGGTCGGCTGTTCTGGGCCCGCAGGGTCAACCGGGACGGCTGGCAGTTTCCGCAGGGAGGCATGAACAGCGATGAGACCCCGCTGGAGGCGATGTACCGTGAGCTGCGCGAAGAAACCGGCCTGATGCCCGAGCATGTCGAAGTGCTTGGCTCTACCCCCGGCTGGCTGCGCTATCGCCTGCCGCGGCGCTGCGTGCGGCGCGGCACGCGGCCGACCTGCATCGGCCAGAAGCAGGTCTGGTTCCTGTTGCAACTGACCGGGGACGAGACCGCGCTGCGCCTGGATCTGACCGAGAAACCCGAATTCGACGCCTGGCGCTGGGTGGACTTCTGGTACCCGGTCGACAACGTGGTGCACTTCAAGCGCGAGGTCTATGTTCGCGCCTTGCACCACTTGTCGGAATTTGCGCGCACGATCGCCGGAGAAGCCGCCGTTCCGGTCCAGGATCTTCGCTTTTCACCGGATCCGGCCGAGCGCCGCCAGGCCTCGCGCGGGCGCCGCTGGTCCAAGGCCAGGATCCCCGGCGTGCCCTGAGTCGCGGGCGCGGTTGACATTCATTCTCATTTGCTTTGGAATAGGAACCGTTCTCAACTGGAACGGGTCATGTACGTCTGCATCTGCAATGGAGTCACCGACGCCGACATCCGCCGCATCGCGGCCGATGGCTGTCGCGACCTGCACGAGCTGACGATGCGTTCCGGCTGCGGCGCCAGCTGCGGCTCCTGCCGCGACCTGGCGGCCGAGATCCTGTCCGACAGTCAGGCGCAGGTCTTTCCGCTGCCGGTCCTGTCCGCCGCGGCCTGAGCTTCCGCTCGCGAGCGCGACGCGAACAAGAGCGATTTTCTTTTCGCTCCGGGTTTCCGGCTCGCGTTAGAGTGCGCGAATCCCAACGGAATGGAGCACCGCCATGAAGGGCGACGCCAAGGTCATCGAGCACCTCAACAAGGCGCTTTACAACGAACTGGTCGCGATCAACCAGTATTTCCTGCACGCCCGCATGTTCAAGAACTGGGGCCTGAAGGAGCTGGCCGAACACGAGTACAAGGAATCGATCGACGAGATGAAGCATGCCGATCGGTTGATCGAGCGCATCCTCTTCCTCGACGGCCTGCCCAACCTGCAGAACCTCGGCAAGCTCTTCATCGGCGAAGCCCCGAAGGAGTGCCTGGAATGCGACCTGAAACTGGAGCTGCTGGCGGTGCCTGACCTGAAGGCGGCGATCGCCTACAGCGAGCAGGTCGGCGACTACGTTTCGCGCGATCTGTTCTCGGCCATCCTCGACTCGGAAGAGGAACACATCGATTGGCTCGAGACCCAGCTCGGCCTGATCGCCCGGCTTGGCGAAACGAACTACCTGCAGAGCAAGATCGGCAGCTGACGCCTGCGGCGATGCACGAAGAAAAAAACCCGGCATTGCCGGGTTTTTCTTTGGCTGCGCGGAAAGCCGCGAGTTTGATTCCATCGTCTGCGTCTCAGGCGTTGAGCAGCGCTTCCAGCGCCGCTTTCGCGCGTTTGTATTCGTTCTCCAGCATCAAGACCGCCACGGCCGGCCGCGCCAGGGCCTGGCCGCGCGCGCCGATTTCGATGCGCTTGGCGACGGCAGAAAGCGCCAGCGCGCCGAGATTCGCGCTGGAAGATTTGAGCGTGTGCGCCGGCGCGACGAGGCCGGCGATATCGTTCGCCGACGCGGCGGCTTCCAGGCGTTTGAGGTGGGCCGGCGCGTCCTGCAGGAACAGGCGGATCAGGCTCAGGTATTCGTCGCCCATCACCATGCGCAGCTCTTCCACCACGTCCATGTCGAGCACGGGCGGCGGCGGCGGGAGGCTGTCCGCGGACGGCGCCTGCACCGGTGCGGGGGCAGGGGACGGCGTGGGCGCAGGTGCGGGCGTTGGCGCGGGCACGGGACGCGGCGCCGAAGGCACGGGTTTCAGGGCTGCTGGCGTCGGGGTCGCCGTCGATGCGGCCGGCATCGCGCTGGCGGGCGGCAAGCCCACGGGTCGCGCCGCCTGTCCCGCCAGCGGCGAGCGCTGCAGCCAGCGCGCGAGACTCGATTCGAGCAATCGGCGATCCACCGGTTTCGAAAGATAGTCGTCCATGCCGGCATCCAGGCACTTCTGCCGATCGCCCGCCATCGCGTTCGCCGTCATCGCGATGATGGGCAAGGGCGCCGACTGCGTTTGCTTTTCGTGCTGGCGCCATTCGCGCGATGCGGTATAGCCGTCCTTGACCGGCATCTGGCAATCCATCAGCACCAGGTCCAGGCCGCCTTGCCGCATCCGATCGAGCGCTTTTTCGCCGTTGTCGGCGGTTTCGCAACTCAGGCCCAGCATGCTGATCAGGCGTTGCGCGACCATCTGGTTGACCGGGTTGTCCTCGACCAACAGCACATGCCCGCGCAGTTTGGCCGGTGCGGTCGTCGCCGGCGTCGGTTCGGAGTAGCCGGAAACCGGTTCGCTTTCGCTGACGCGCGCTTCGCTGGTCGGCGGAGGCGCGGAGAGATAGCCGCTGATCGCGCTGCGCATTTCCGTTGCGCCGGTATTGCGCGGCAGGAAAAGCGCCGGATGGCCTTCGGTCAATTCGGCCGGCGGCGGTTCGTTGCCCTGCAGATAGACCACGCGCAGGTCTTCGAGCTCGATGGTGCGGCGCAGGTTGCGGTGCAAAGCGATCGCGGTCGTCCGCACGCTGTTGAGATCGACCAGCAGCACGTCGAAGGTCCAGGTGCTGCCGCGACCGAGGGCGGAGCGCAGGCGGTTGAGGGCATCCTGCGTGGTATCGCTTTCGGTGAGATGCGCGCCCCAGCCGGGGATGGCCTGCTTCAGACGCTGGCGCAGCGCGGCATCGGTGCTGAGAAGCATCAGCCGGCTGCCGTTGAGGTCGGTGCGCTGGCCCTGGATGTCGCCGACGGCTTTCAGCAGCGGGATGTCGAACCAGAAGGTCGAGCCGCGGCCCGGCTGCGAGTCGACGCCGATGGTGCCGCCCATCAGATCGACGATGCGCTTGCAGATGACCAGGCCGAGGCCGGTGCCGCCGTACAGGCGCGTGGTCGAATTGTCGGCCTGGCTGAAGGGCTGGAACAGGCGCTGCACGTTGGCGGCGGCGATGCCGATGCCGGTGTCGCGCACTTCGAAACGAAGTTCGTGCTGGTTGCGCGTTTCGCCGCGACGGATCACGTGCAGGCTGATCGAACCGCGCTCGGTGAACTTCAGCGCGTTGCTGATGAGGTTGCTGAGGATCTGCCGCAGCCGCACCGGATCGCCGCGCACGGCCAGCCGCACGCTCGGGTCGATCTGCAGCTGCAGGCGCAAGCCCTTGGCCTCCGCCGGTTTTTCCATCAGGTGGATGATCGAATCGAGCGCTTCGCGCAGGTTGAAGCCCGTCGATTCGAGCTGCAGCTTGTTCGCCTCGAGCTTGGAGTAGTCGAGGATGTCGTCGACGATGCGCAGCATCTGCCGCGCCGACGTATAGGCGGTGCGCACGATGTCGTGCTGGTCCGGCGCCAGGCGCGCGCCGATCAACAGGTCCAGCATCGGGATGATGCCGTTCAACGGCGTGCGGATCTCGTGACTCATCGTGGCGAGGAATTCGCCCTTGGCCAGCATCGCCGCTTCGGCGGCTTGCTTGGCTTCGACCAGTTCGCGCTCGAGCTGGCGATGGATGGCCAGCTCCTGTTGCAGCGCATTCACCTCGCGCTTCTGTTCGCCGGTTTCCTGCGCAGCCTCCACCAGGGCATGGCTGCGCACGTGGAAAGCGCGCCAGAAACCGGCGATGCCGGCGACTGCCAGCAGCGACGCGATGAAAGCGATGGTGATCCAGACCGATTCCGGGCGCAGATGCGCCACGCCGGCCGCGGCCGCGGCGCCGCCGGCGCCGGCGATCGCCAGCCAACGCAGGAGCAACGCATCCTTGGGACGAAATTGGGGCATCACAGCACCGCCTGGTTGAAATCGAAATCGAGTTCCTGGTTCGCCTGCTGCACCAGGTTGCCCTGGATGAAATCGATGCCGCTCATCCACAGCGTGGCGGCGGCCTGCGCGTCCTCCACGCCATGCCCGATGACTTCGAGGCCGCGGCGGTGCGAGCGGTCGATCAGTATCCTCAGCTCGTCGCGCAGGGCGGTGCTGAGGTTGCCGGCGGTGTACTTGCGCGCCAGCTTGATGAAGCCCAGCGGGAGTTGCTCGAGCAAGGCATCGGTATCCGGGCCCGGTTCGAACTGGCTGAGACAGAACTGCACGCCGTCGGCGACCAGCGCCGTGCAGAACTGGCGGATCGTTCCGGCGTGGATCGCCGCGTCCTCCAGCCGCAACTCGATGACCAGCGAGGCGCCCGGCACGGCATGCGCGATCAGCTCGCCGCGCAACCATTCGATTTGCGTGCTGTCGGCCAGCGTCAGCGGCGACTGGGTGACGAACAGGCGCAGCTCGCGGCCTTCGGCGCGGCGGTCGCGGATCAGGTTGAGCGCGTGCGAGATCACCCAGCGGTCGATGTCGACGATGAAGTCGGCCTGCTCGGCGATCGGGATGATCTCGGCCGCCGAGCGCAGTCGCCCCTGGTTGTCGCGCATGCGCAACAACACCTGGAACTGCGAATCGTCGCTGCCCGCCACGGCCACAACCGGCTGGTACAGCAATTCGAGGTGTTCGCCCTGGATGGCGTCGCGCAACTGCGCCAGCAGCGCCGCCTCGCGTTGCGCTTCGACCGGCTTCGGCGGCTCGTAGCGCCGCACGCCGCGCTCCTGCGTGCGCGCCTCGCGGGTGGCTTTCTCGACCGCGTTGAGCAGGGTGCCGATGTCCGCGAAGCCGAACCGCAGGGGGCAGATGCCGACCGAGGTGCGCAGGCGCAAGGGGTGGCCCTGCGCCTGGAAACCATGTTGCATCAGCGCCGTGCGCAGGCGCACCGCCAGCGACTCCATGCCGGTGTCGTCCATGTCGGGCGCCAGCACGATGTAGCTGCCGTCGCCGAAGCGCGCGGCCGGGAGTTCGCCGGCCTGTGCGTTGACCAGCCGGCCCGCTTCGGCCAACACGTCTTCGAGCGCGGTCAGGCCCAGTCGTTCGCGCAACAGCGTGACGCTTTCGATTTCGACAAAAAGCAGTCCGCCGGGTCGCGAATCGCCATTGCCCAGGCGCGGTGCGATCTGCTCGAGCACGCTGGCGCGATCGTGCAAGCCGGTGCTGGTGTCGCGCAGCGGCCGCTGGACGCGCCGTTCCTCGATAGCGCGATGGCGGCGCACCCGGTTCTGCACCGCCGAGATCAAATGCCGCGGGCGGATGGGTTTGGCGAGGAAATCGTCGCCGCCGGCGTCGATGGCGTCGAACTGCCGGTCTTCATCGCTTTCGCCTGACAGGAAGACGATCGGCGTCTGCATGAAGGCGTCCTGCTCGCGGATCAGCGCCGTCAGCTCGATGCCATTGGCGTCGGGCATGTTCAGGTCCATCAGGATCAGGTCGGGATGGAATTGCTCCAGCGCCGGCAATACGCCGAGCGCGTCGAGCACGACGAGCGAGTCCATGCCGGCATTGCGCAGGATGCCCTCGGCGAACAAGGCCTGGCTGCGATCGTCCTCGACGATCAGTACTCGGTAGGCCGCCTCGCGTGCCGGGT
Source organism: uncultured Arenimonas sp. (assembly GCA_964458195.1). Classification (GTDB taxonomy): domain Bacteria; phylum Pseudomonadota; class Gammaproteobacteria; order Xanthomonadales; family Xanthomonadaceae; genus Arenimonas. The sequence continues at coordinate 5,885 of CAYWHO010000051.1, read as the reverse complement.
CCACCGCGGTTTGCAGGCGCTTGAGCACGCTGTTGGTGTCGTTGGCGCCGGTGATCAGCGTATCGACGCCGGCGCGCCGCGCCGACAGGCGCAGCGCGATGTCGTCGGCGTGCGCGATGGCCACGAGCAGCATCGACTTGTGGCCGCGCTGGCGCGTACGCCGTACGGCCTGGCCGATGCGCTCGAGCTGGTCGGCGAATTCCGCATCCACCAGCACCAGATCCGCCGGCAGGGCGCCCAGCAGTTCCTCCAGCTCGTCGGCGTCCTCGAGCAGGTCCATCTCCACCTGCATGGCCTCAAGACGCTGATCGAGCTCGAGCGAAACGGGGTTGTGGCTGGTCAGGTGGTAGAGGCGAAAACCGGGGCCGAGCGCCTTGCGCGCGGGGTCGATGCGCACCGGCGGCGGTCGCGCCGCGGCCGGCGTCGCCGGCGCACTGGCCGGTGCGACACGCGATTCCGGCGCAAGCGAAAGCATGTCGCGTTGTTCTTGCGGCGCGGCGCGCGCGGCCGGCGCCGGTTGCCCGACAGGAGTCGACGCTTCGATCAGACCGCTGGGCGCCGGCAGGATTTCCTTGTCGAAGCCCACGACGAATTCGGTCGGTCCGGGATCGGGCGGGAAGGCGCTGTTCCACTCCAGGTATTCCTCCGCCAGCGTCACCGGCTTCGGTTTGGCGACCACGGGCGCCGGCGCGTCGTCGGTGAACTGGCGCGGACCCGCGTCGTTGCCCCATCGGCGCCAGTAGCCGGGCGGGGGCGTTTCCGCCCGCGAGGTATTGCCGACCGGACGCAATGCGGGAGATTCGACGCTCGTATCGGCCCTGCGTGGCGTCGCCGCCGCCAAGGCTTCGAACTCGTTGAGCATGCGTTCGCCGAGGGTCGGGTCGGGCAGGGATTCCTCGATCAAGCTGCGCTCGACCATGTCGGACAAAGCCTGCAGCGGTTCGGCGAGTTCGCCCATATTCACCGCCAGGCACTGCTGGCCGAGCCAGTGCGCTTCTTCATGCATCAGCGACAGCCCGTTGATGTCCCAGCCTGTTTGCAGGAAACGATCGAGCCGGCGTCCGATCATGTCGACGCGACGCGGCAGCATTCGCTCGAAAGCGAGGCGGCGTTCGGCGAGTGGCGACTCGTCGCGGAGATTCATCGCAGGACCCTCAATGGCCGTTGATTATGCCCCGGGGTGGCGGGGCTGTCAGGCCGGTGGGCGCAGGCCCCGATGGACAGGAATGCGTCAGGCTGAACGGCCGGCGAAGGATCTGAAGAAACCGCGCCAGACCACGCGCGCGATCCAGAACACGACGAAAGCCACGCAGCCCAGGATTCCGAGCAGCAGGCCGAGGGCGAGCCAGGGATGGGCGAACACCAGCCCGAGCGCACCCAGGGCGGCGACGTCTTCGCCGGCCGAGGCGGTCCAGTTCGATACCGGTTCCGGCGACGTGTTGATCATGGCGCGGGTGGACGCCTTCAGCGAATGCGTGAGCAAGGCCGCGCTGCCGCCGGCCACCAGGCCGAACGTGCCCAGTTGGCCGTCGGGAGACAGGGTCGCGGCGGCCAGGAAGGCGCCAACGGGGATGCGGAGCAGGGTGTTGAGCAGATCCCAGCCGGAGTCCACGCCAGGAATCTTGTCGGCGAAAAATTCGATGACGGTCAAGGCGCCTGCCGTACCCATCACCCAGGGCGACATCGCGACTTCGAGTGCGGGCGGGAGTTCGACCCAGCCCATCATGCCGGCCAGGCCCAGGCCGAGCACGGTGAGGTAGGCACGGACGCCTGACAAGGCCGCCAAAGCCAGGCCGATGGCGAAAAGATGGGCTTCGGTCATCACGGATTCTCCCGGAACGCGGCCAGCATACGACGCCCGCGACGCGCCGGCATGCGCCGCGCGCCCAGGTTTCGTCCCCCCGCCCTGGCCGGTATGCTCGCCGCATGAGCACGCCTTCCCCGGATTCGCAGCGTTTCGTGATCGTCCCGCACCGGCCGCGGGCCAAGCTGCTCTGGTGGCTGGTCGCCATCGTGTGGCCGTTGAGCTTGCTGGGCGTCTGGTACTGGGCCTCCAGCCAGGCGGCGCCGGGCCTGTCGGCGGCCCGCGACGAGTTGGGGCTGAATGCCGAGCAACTGCGCGTGCAGCAGAAACTGGTGCGCGATCTTCGCCAGCAGGTCGCGACGCTCAAGCGCTCGGACCAGATCAGCCGCAACGCCAATACGGAACTGCAATCGGCCCTGGCCGAGCGCGAGGAGGAGGTCTCGGGTCTGCGCGCCGACGTGGACTTCTACGAGCGCCTGGTCGGCTCCACCGGCAAGCGGCATGGGCTGAACGTGCACGAGGCGGTTTTCTCGGCCGAACCGGGAGGCAGTTGGCATTACATCGTCACGCTGACCCAGAACATCAACCGCGGGGCCATCAGCAGGGGTACGATGCGCTTCTCGGTGGAAGGGGTCCGGGGCGGCAAGCTCGCCACGGTTCGCTGGGACGACCTGTTGCAGAAGCCCGGCTCGCCGGGCCAGTCCTTTTCCTTCCGGTATTTCCAGCAGATCGAGGGCAGCGTCATCCTGCCTCCGGGGTTCACGCCCCAGCGTGTCCGCATTTCGCTGGACGCGCCCGGCGGCGACGTGGAGCAGTCGTTCCCCTGGAGCACCGCAAACCCCCCCGGAGATTGAGATGTTCAGCGACAAGAACAAACGTTCGCGCAGCGTCACCAACATGGTCGAGACCCTGATCGGACCGCGCGTGGTGATCCGGGGCGACGTGCATTTCTCCGGCGGCCTTTACGTCGAGGGCCGCATCATCGGCAAGGTGATCGCCGAAGACGGCGAGCCGGCCGTGCTGACCATCGCGCAGAAGGGCTGGGTCGAGGGCGAAGTGCAGGTCCCGGTCGTCGTCATCGGCGGCCAACTCACCGGCGATGTGCATGCGTCCGAACGCGTCGAACTGGGCAGCCAGGCACGCGTGCTCGGCAATATCCATTACCGGGTGGTCGAGATGGCGGCCGGTTCGACCTTCACCGGGCGGCTGATCCACGCCGAAGCGCCCGTCGCGCAGCTCGTGCCGGCCGAGCCGGCCTTCGCCCGCGCTTCCTGAGCGCATTGAAAACGGGCCTCTCCGGCCCCACCCGGAACGCATGGAATCGCAGACTTACCAGGACCTCGACGCGCCGCTGCTGTTCACCTCGGCGGCTGCCGGCAAGGTTGCCCAACTGATCGCCGAAGAGGGCAATCCGGCGCTGAAACTGCGCGTCTATATCCGCGGCGGCGGTTGTTCGGGCTTCCAGTACGGATTCGAGTTCGATGAAGCCCAGGCCGAGGACGATCTCGCCCTGCAGCGCGATGGCGTCACCCTGCTGGTCGATCCGCTCAGCCTGCAATACCTGATGGGCGCCGAGGTCGATTACCGCGAGAGCCTGCAGGGTTCGCAGTTCGTGATCCGCAATCCGAACGCGAAGACGACCTGCGGTTGCGGCAGCAGCTTTTCGGCGTGACCGAGCGGCTTTACGCATTCCGGCATCGCGGCCTCGACCGCGCCGATCATCTTCGCGTCGACGAAGCCGCGCTCGACCGGCTTTGGACCGCCGCGCGCGTGCTGGTGCTCGATGTCGAAGGCCTGGCGCGTTTCGTCGGCGAAGACGAGGCGCCGCAATTCCCGCGTGGTGGCGAATTGCTGGCAGAGCGTACCGACGCCGGTTGTTTCCTCGGCCTGGACGAACAGGGCGAAGCCTGGTTCGCGCTGGCCAGCGAAGCGCTGCAGGAATTGCCCGAAAAGACCATCGACCTGCGCAGCGCCGCCACGCGCTGGCCGGCGTTCGAGGCGTCGGTCTTCGCCCAGGCCCGCGGCCTGATGCACTGGCGCCAGCGCAATCGTTACTGCGGCGCCTGCGGCGATGCGTTGGCTTTCGTTCGCGGCGGCCATTGCGGCCGCTGCGAGCGCTGCGGCCTCGAGCATTACCCGCGCACCGACCCGGCCATCATCGTCGCCGTCAGCGACGGCCAGCGCCTGCTGCTTGGCCGCCAGGCCAGCTGGCCGGCGGGGCGTTGGTCGGTGCTGGCCGGCTTCCTCGAACCCGGCGAATCGCTCGAACAGGCCGTCGCCCGCGAGGTGATGGAAGAGGCTGGCGTGAAGATACGTGAGGCCCATTACGCCGCCTCCCAGCCCTGGCCGTTCCCGTCCTCGCTGATGGTCGGATTCCGTGCCGAGGCCGACCCGCAGGAACCGCAGGTCGGGGACGAACTGGAAGCGGCGCGCTGGTTCGGTGCCGACGAACTGCGCGCCCTGCTGGCCGACCGCAGCCTGCAGATCTCGCCGCGACTGTCGATCTCGCGCTGGCTGATCGACGATTGGCTCGCGACGCATTGAGCCGTTTGGCGCGGCCCATGCGGGACCGCGCGATAGGTTCTAGAATCGGACCATGGCACTGACGCTCATCGCCGTCGTCCTGTCGTTGATCCTCGGCCACATCATGCCGGGCATCGCGCACATCCGCGGCTACCACTGGTTCATCAGCTGGCTGCAGGCCTTGTCGCGCGTGCTCGGCGGGCAAAGCGTCTGGCAGGGCCGCTTCGGCCTGTTGTTCGGCGTCGGCCTGCCGGTGCTGGGGGTGGCGGCGGTGCAATACCTGCTCGACGATCGCTGGTTCGGCCTGCCCGCTTTCGGTTTTTCGCTGATCGTCCTGATCTATACCTGGGGCCCGCGCGATCTTGATCTCGACGTCGACGGCGTGGTCGAAGCCACCAATGTCGAAAGCCGTCGCGCTGCCGCCATTGCCCTGTATCCGGAAGGCGGCGAGCCGGTGCTGGAAGGCCCGCAACTGGTCGAGGCGGTATTCCGCTGCGCGCTGTGGCGATGGTTCGGCGTGTTGTTCTGGTTCCTGGTGCTGGGCGCGGCCGGCGCGCTGTTCTACCGACTGATCTCGCTCAGCGCCCAGGGCCAGGCACAGCGCAACCTGCCGGTGGCGCAGAGCCAGGCCGCGAAGTTGTTTCGTGCGCTGCTCGACTGGCCCGTCGCGCATCTGATGACCTTCGGCCTCGCGCTGGCGGCGAACTTCGATAACGTGCTCGGCGCCTGGCGCGATTGGCACGCCCACGGCGGCGTGCGCCTCGATACCGGGTTCCTGGGCGCGGCGGCGCGCGCCAGCGTGGTCAGCGAACTGGCGGAAGAGCAGGCCTATGCGATCGACGGTCCGGCGCAGGCGCCGGCCCTGCTCGAGCTGCGCGATGCGATGAGCCTGGTCTGGCGCATCCTGCTGCTGTGGCTCGCGGTGCTGGCGATCTTCGTCGTGGCCGGCTACGCGAACTGATTCCTTGCGCCATCGCTGCCCTCAGCGCATCAGTACCAGCAACAGCGTCAGCAGCGTGAACAAGCCACCGGCGATGATGCCGAACCAGGCGCGGCCTTTGCCGCTTTTTTCCGGATGCTGCGCGATGTCGCGCAGGCCCAGCCAGCCGAAGACGACGGCGAGCAGGCAGAGACCGGGAATGAAGATTCCGAACAGCCCGAGATAGCCCGCCGCGATCGCGTAACCGGAGCGCCCGACCGGCAGCAACCAGCGCATGGCCGGGTCGTGCGTTGCAGCGGCTGTCGGCGCCGGGGTGGATCGCGCCGACACCGGCGCTTTCGCGCGTTCCTTGCCGCAGCTCAGGCAGGCGGTCGCGTACGGGTCGTACTTCGCGCCGCAATAGATGCAGTACACGGAATCCTCAGCCCGGCGCCAGCAGGTTGAACGGCGCCCAGGGCAGGTTGCGCAGCAGCGTGTAGCCCAACAGCAACACGGCCCAGGGGCGCGCATCGGAAACGCGTCGCGCCAGCGCCGACAGCGGCTGCGGCAACCGCGCGATCTGGTCGAGCAGCAGCAGCGACAGCAAGGGCAGCGCCAGCGTGAACACCGGATTCATCG
>CAYWHO010000050.1:9122-12092 GCA_964458195.1 uncultured Arenimonas sp. | reverse complement strand
GTCGAAATCGATCGGCAACGTCGTCGAGCCGCAGAAGGTCATCGATCAGCTCGGCGCCGACGTGCTGCGCCTGTGGGTCGCCTCGGCCGACTATCGCAACGAGATGTCGGTGTCCGACGACATCCTCAAGCGCAGCGCCGATGCCTATCGCCGCATCCGCAATACCGCGCGCTTCCTGCTCGGCAACCTGCACGGATTCGACCCGGCGAAACACCTGGTCGCCGCGGACGATTGCCTGCTGCTGGATCAGTGGGCGATGGCGAAGGCACGCGAGATCAACGACGAGATCGCCAAGGCCTACGCCCAGTACGATTTCGCCCGTGTGGTCTCGCTGGTGCAGAACTTCTGTACGAACGACCTCGGTGCGCTCTATCTCGATGTCACCAAGGATCGTTTGTACACGATGCAGGTGGACAGCCTCGGGCGCCGTTCTGCACAGAGCGCGATGTTCCGCATCGCCGAAGCGCTGGTGCGCTGGATCGCGCCGATCCTCAGCTTTACGGCTCAGGAGGTCTGGCAGTATCTACCGGGCGATCGCGAAACGCAGGTGCTGTTCTCGACCTCGGCAGACATCGACGCCCTGCTGCCGGCCGATGGCCGCTACCGGCTCGCCTTGCTCGCGCTGTCGGAGATGCTCGCGCTGCGCGAAGCGGTCAGCAAGCTGCTCGAACCGATGCGCGCCGACGGCAAGATCGGCGCGTCGCTGCAGGCCGAAGTCGAAGCCTATGGCGATTTCGCCTGGCTCGATGCCGACGCGCATCCGGGCCTGGCCGACGAGCTGCGCTTCCTGTTCATCACCTCGTCGCTGGAACTGCGTCCGGCGGCGGAGAGGCCGGCGGAGGCGGCGAAAGGCGAGGGCGTCGACGCCTGGATCGTCGCGAAGCCCTCGGCGCACGGCAAATGCGTGCGCTGCTGGCATTACCGCACCGATGTCGGCGCCCATGCGGACGATCCCGAGCTCTGCGGCCGCTGCGTCGAGAACGTCAACGGCGGCGGCGAAGTCCGCCGGTACTTCTGATGCGCGAGGCCGTCAAACCCAACGCGCTGATCTGGTTGGCGCTTTCGCTCGTCCTGATCGCGCTCGACCAGTGGACGAAGCACATCGCCTTGTCGGCCCTGCAATGGGAAGGCAACAGCATCGTCTTCATCGACGGCTTCTGGAACTGGAAGCTCGCCTACAACCGCGGCGCCGCCTTCAGCTTCCTGGCCAGCGCCGATGGCTGGCAGCATTGGTTCTTCGTCGGGCTGGCTTTCGTGATCAGCACGGCCCTGATCGTGCTGTTGTCCCGCACCCGGCGTGCCGACTGGCGCAGCGCCCTGCCGTTCGCGCTGATCGTCGCCGGCGCGTTGGGCAATGTGATCGATCGCCTGCGCATCGGCCATGTCATCGATTTCGTCGAGTGGTACGTCGGCAACTACCATTGGCCGGTATTCAACATCGCCGACTCCTGCATCGTTGGCGGCGCCATCGGGCTGGTGTTGTTCAGCTTCGGGGCGAAGAAGAGCGGATAATGCCCGGCATGGACATCGTGCTCGCCAATCCCCGAGGTTTCTGCGCCGGCGTCGATCGCGCCATCGAGATCGTCAAGCGCGCGATCGAAACCCTGGGCGCGCCGATCTACGTGCGCCACGAAGTCGTGCACAACCGTTTCGTCGTCGAGGACCTGCGCCAGCGCGGCGCGGTTTTCGTCGAGGAACTCGACGAAGTGCCGACCGGCGCCACCGTCATCTTCAGCGCGCACGGCGTCTCGCAGGCAGTGCGCGGCGAAGCGGCGAAGCGCGGGCTCAAGGTGTTCGACGCGACCTGTCCGCTGGTGACCAAGGTGCACATGGAGGTCGTGCGGCATTGCCGCGCCGGCCGCGACGTGGTGCTGATCGGCCACGAAGGCCATCCCGAGGTCGAAGGCACGATGGGGCAGTGGCAGGCCGAAGCCGGCCCCGGCAACATCTACCTGGTCGAGGATGTCGCCGACGTTGCTGCGCTGCAGGTCTCGCAGCCGGAAAACTTCGCCTACACCACCCAGACGACGTTGTCGGTGGACGAGACGCGCGACGTGATCGCCGCGCTGCAGGCGCGCTTCCCGAAGATCCAGGGGCCGCGCCACGACGACATCTGCTACGCCACGCAGAACCGCCAGGACGCCGTGCGCGAACTGGCGGCCGAATGCGACCTCGTCCTGGTGGTCGGCTCGGTCAACAGCTCGAACTCGAACCGCCTGCGCGAACTGGCCGAGAAGCAGGGCGCGTCCGCCTATCTGATCGACGGCGCCGAACACATCGATCCGGCCTGGTTGCACGGCCGTCAGCGCGTCGGCGTCACCGCGGGCGCATCGGCGCCCGAAGTGCTGGTGCAGGGCGTGATCGCCCGCCTGCAGTCGCTCGGCGGCGGATCGGTGCGCGAATTGCACGGTGAGCCGGAAGACATGGTCTTTGCCTTGCCGAAGGAACTGCGCCTGACCCTGGTCGATTGACCGTCGGTCCCGGAGCTCAAGCCGCGCCGGAGGCTCCGTCGCGCTGCGCCGCTAGCGCGCACCAGTCCATGTAGATCGGTCGCAGTACCTGCATGTCGGCGTGGTTGAGATAGGCGAGGTCGATCGAGCGCAGGCGACGTGCCCGCCAGTCGTTGGCGCTCCAGGTCTCGGTGGCCTGCACCAGGCGCGCTGCTTCGGCGGCATCGGCATAAGCCTCGCCCGCCTTGCCCACGTATTCGATCAGTTCCGGTTGGTTGCGCACCAGCACGTAGCAGCCGGTGGCCATCGCTTCGGCGATCGAGATCGGCATGCCGATCGGCGCGCCGAACGGCGCCGCCGGCGGATGGATGGTGTGCAGGTAGATGCCCGCGCGCCCGATCAGCGCTGCCGCCTCTTCCCGCGGCAGGTCGAAACGCAGCTCCACCGGCGACTGCATCTCGTCGCGCAGTCGGCGCAGTTCCTCGACGTAAGGCTCCCACTCGTTGCACGTCACGCCGGC
>CAYWHO010000050.1:0-9022 GCA_964458195.1 uncultured Arenimonas sp. | reverse complement strand
GAACTGGTCGGGCGTGACGTCGAAGCCGTGCATGCGCAAGGTCAGCGGCAGGCCGATGGCTTCCAGTGCTTCGCGCTGCGCCACCGCGTAACCCAACCAGTGCACGTGGATGGCATCGGGGCGCACGCGCGCGACCACTTCGGCGATGTCGCCTTCGTGCACCGGCACCGAGGCGGGATAGGGCGAGGCCGGGCCGACCTCGCGCCACAGTTCCACGTCCACGCCGAAGCGCAGCATGCAGCGGATCTCGCCTTCCAGATAACTCTCGCTCAGTTGCGGGTAGTGCCAGACCACGTACAGGATCTTCGGTCGGCGCGCCGGCGCCGGCAGCGGCTCGTTCTTTTCGCGCACGCGCAGCCAGTTGGGGCCGGCCGGCACGGTATCGGTGATGCGCTGCGCATCGGCCCGACGGTAACGCGCGGCCAGCACCGGCAATGCGCATGCGTCGCTCACGGCGGTGTAACGCAGCAGCAAGTCCCAGTCGATCAGGCGGGTCAGCGCTTCGTCGAAACCGTCGCAGGCCTCGTACAACGCGCGCCTATGCACGACGGTATTGAGGTCGATGTAGTTCGCCTGCCGCAGGCGTTCGCGGTCGAACGGATCGAACAGCAGCCGGCCCTGCGGCAAGTCATGTTCGTTCGAAACCAGCGCGCCATAGACCAGCGCGGTGAGCGGCTGCGCCGCCAAGGCTGCGACCGCGGCGTCGAGGAAATCGGGATACCAGAGGTTGTCGCTGTCGAGATAGGCGATCAGTTCGCCGCGCGCCAGGCGCAGGCCGTGATTGCGCGCGGCCGCGGCGCCCGCAGCGGCGATGCGTTCGAGCCGCACGCGCGGATCCTGCAGGTGGCGCGAAACCGTCGCTGGCGTGCCGTCCTCGCTGCCATCGTCCACGACGATCAGTTCCCAGTGCGGATAGCGCTGTGCGATCACGCTCCCGATGGCCTCGCCGACGCAGGTTTCGCGGTTGCGCACCGGCATGATGATGCTGACCAGCGCCTGCTGCCCGTGCGCGCCTCTCGCCGCACCGGCATCGGCGGCACCGACGATCAGCGATTCCAGCAGATCGATGCGACGATCCTGCTCGGTCTTGCCGTCGCGGCCGACAGGCAGTCGCGCATCGAGTTCGGCGAGTCGCGTCTGCAGGCTGGCCTGTAGCGCTTCCAGGCCGGCGAGTCGCGCGCGCAGTTCGGCGATTTCGGCGGGCAGTCCGGCGACTTCGCGCCGGGCATCGGCCAGTTCGTGCCGCACCGGTCGCAGCACGAGGTTGCGCGCGCGCTGGAACAGCGGCCGCAGGTCCAGGCCGAACGCCGCCAGCCGCGCTGCGAGCCGGCGAGCGAGCGAGGGCGTTCCCTCCGGTGAGGCCATGCCTTTCCCCTTGGCGTAGGGGCAAAATGTTACCCCGAGACAGGGCAAATTGACCCGTTTCGGCCCGGCCCCTACAATAGGCGGCTTCGCCGGAATAGCTCAGTTGGTAGAGCGGCGCATTCGTAATGCGTAGGTCGCAGGTTCGACTCCTGTTTCCGGCACCAGCAAGAACACGAGGCCCGCCGCAAGCGGGCCTCGCCTATTCCGGCCCGGGAATATCGTTGGCGCGTTCGCCGCCAATCCCGGTTCAGGGATGCTCGCCTCTGCCATCCGCGGCCCGCACCAGGCGGTGGCCCATGCGCGTCAACCACCAGCAGAACGAGACGATCACGAGCGTCGCCAGCGTCAGCCAGGCGAGCTCGCGCCCCATCTCTTCGCCACTGGTCGCAATGACCGGCATCAGCAGCACGCAGCCGAACATGAAGCCGACCATCGCGACATAACCGCCGACGCCGTAGCCGACCACCAGCAGCAGGATGCCCATCGCTTTTTTCATTGGGTTTCCAGTGTGTGGATCAAAGCGGGCGGTGTTCGGTGCCGAGGCCCGGCGTCAGGAACAGCAGGCGCGTCGGGCGGTCCGTTCGCGCGGTATGCCAGACGTTCTTCGGCACCAGCACATAGTCGCCGACCCGTTCGAGCCGGATGCGTTGCTCGCCGGTCTCTCCTTCCAGCAGCAGGTCGCAGGTGCCGCCGAGCAGCAGCACCAGTTCCTCGCCGGCCGGATGGCGCTCCCAACTCGACCAGTCTTCGGAGAATTCGAAGGCGGACAGCAGGCGGCCGCTGTCGAGTTCGGGAAAGCGACCTTCGCCCAGCGCCTGCCAGAAGTTCTCGCCAGCGGGAATCGAGTGCATGCGACCGTCGTCGCGGACATGCGCATAGGTGTCGAGCAGGCGGAGGGGCGAGTCGGTCATGCGAGTTCCCGTGCGATCGCGGTGGCCATGGGGCGATACTGGCGGACTGTAACAGCCGCTCACGCCAGGCTACGCGAATGGCGCATGGCCTGGGACGAACGCACACGAGAGGGAGGCAGAATCATGATCGTACGCATCTGGCATGGACGCACGACGCGGGAACAGGCCGACGACTACGCGGACTTCCTCGAGCGTCGCGCCATCCCGGACTATCGTTCGGTGCCCGGCAATCTGGCCGTGGACATCCTGCGCCGCGACGAAGGCGAGGTGACGCATTTCCTGACGGTCACGCGCTGGACATCGGAAGCGGCGATCCGCGCCTTCGCCGGCGACGACCTGCTCAAGGCCAAGTACTACCCCGAAGACGCGGCCTTCCTGCTCGAATTCGAGCCGCAGGTGAGCCACTACGAGGTGGTGGCATCGGCATCTTGAAGGCGGCGGGCATCAAGCAACGCGACGTGCGCGGCAGATCGATTCTTCCTGTTGCGAATTGGCGCGCTAGAGCGGCTTGATGCGAAGCAGCGCCCTCAGCCCCACGGGAAGCCAAAGCAGGGTCAGCCCCGACAGGACCCACAGCGGAATCGAAAGCAGGGGGTTCAGCTTGTTCGAGTTGAAGGCGAAGCCCATCAGGATCAGCAACGCTGCGGGAATGCAGGCGACCAGCCAAACAAAGCTCAAGGTTTTGGCGAACCGCAGGACGCTACGCTTGGCGAACAGGCTGTAGGCCAGGAAACAAAGCGCCACCAGGGCAAGGGGCGCGAAGAAGATCAGCGAAAAACCGAGACTGATGCCCGAGACGATCTGCGTATCCAGAATCTCTGAGCTGGGCATGAAGTCGGCGCCTCATCGTTCGCAGCCCACGGGCCGGCCGCCATGGCCGCGAGTCTAGCAAGTCGCCACCGCATGGGAAGCGCCGGCCAAGGGCGCCTGCGCGCGCAACGCCTGCCGGAGATCCGCAAGCGCATTTCCGCTACATGCGTATGGAAAAACGCTCAGTCCGCGGCGCGAACCCGGCCGCGTACCAGCAGCCAGGCGAGATAAGCCGCCGCCACCACGTCGTATGCCAGGCAGAACTCCGGCCACCACGCGGGCACGCCGGGGTTGGGAACGAGTGCGCCATGGAAGAAGTCGAAAATGCCGTGCGCGGCGAGTGCGAGCACGACCAGCCACAGCGAAGACTTGAAGCCCCAGGTCGCCACGCCGATGAAAACCGCCCCGACGGCCAGCTCGGTCACCAGGGTGTGCGGAGGCGCGCCCATGGCCGCGAAGAGCACATAGAGGGACGCGATCACGATCATGGCCGTGGGGTAGAAAGCGCGATCCCGGTCGAGGCCGACCACGGTGCCGAACACGCCGACGACGAAGGCCAATGCGAAGCCGATCAGCAGTGCCATGACGCTCCTTTGCGGCGAGGTGTGGCCCGGTGGCGTATCGCGGCTGCGCGATGGGCCGTGCCTGCCGAGCATGCTAGCAGCAGGCATGCCCGGTCAGGTCGGTACGGCCGGGGAGCCGCGGCCATTCCGGAATAAATAGGCAATCCGTAGATGCGGGCTCGCTAGGCTTTCGCCGCTCGACCGAAGCGCACGAATTCCGGTTCGGCCGAGCGGGGCATGCGTGATGCCTCATCCCCTCCCAACCAAGGAAATTTCGAATGAAGATGCAATATTCCCCGGCGTTGTCGCTGCTGCTCGCCGCCGGCGCGGCCGCGGCCGGTTTGTCGGTCGCGGCGCCGGCCCATGCCATCAACCCTGCCGAAGTCGAGGCGCGTTTCAAGGCCGCCGACAGCGACGGCAACGGCAAACTCACGCGCGAGGAGGCGAAGGCCGGCATGCCGCGAATCGCCAAGAAGTTCGATCAGCTCGATACCGGCAAGCTGAACTACCTCACGCTCGAACAGGTCCAGGCTGCCGCACGCTGAAGTGTGGTGGACGCAACCCGGGGCGAGGCTGTCGCCCCGGAGATTGCCGATGCGCGAGCGCCATGGCGCGGGAACGTGCTGTCCGCCTGCGGCGGTGTGATTGGCGAATCGGCGACGAAAACGGAGACGGCCTTTGTCGGCGTCTTCAGCGGCGCCGCCGCGACACCAGCGGTGCGGCGCGGACGAAACGATTGGCCGCGGCTTCCTCGAGCATCCATCGGCCCATCGCGGCGTAGGAAACGGGCGACCAGGAATTCAACGCGCCCTTCCAGTCGGCCGAAGCCACGGGCGGCTCATCCTTGCCGCGGGCGTTCAAACCGCCGCGGACCAGGGTCCAGCGCAGCGAAGAAAACGCCCCGTTTCCGAGCGCATCCACCACCGCCTGTTGTTCGCGCGCGCCCCGTCCCACGGTGCCGGGCATGCAGGCGAAGAAGCGCATGAGCCGGCTGGCCGGTTGGCCGGGGAAGGAAACGAGCAGCGTGTTGACCATGACGATGCGATCGACGCCGGCAACGCGCATCGCGTCCTCGACCACCGGCATGTTCTCCGAGAGCAGGGCCGAGCGATCACGGGTCGTCGCCGTCACGCCGAGCGCAGTGAGCACGGCATCGGCGCCGGCGAATGCATCGGCAAGGGCGGCACGATCGGCGAGGGACTGGACGACGACCACACGCGATCCGGCCGGTACATCGGCGATGCGCTCCGGCCGGGACCGGACGATGGCGGTGAAACCCGTTCCCGCAGCCCGACACACGGAGAGTATTCCCTGACCGAGACCACCGGCGGCACCGAGGACGGCCACGTGGCGGGGCAACGGCGAACTGTCACTATCGGTGGTTCGCGTGGTCATGATGGCGAGCCTCTCGGCGACCCCGATTCTTGCGTCCAAAACACTTCGCTGGATTGGGACAGCGGATCAGCATCGCCTCCTGAACCGTGAGGCTATTGATGCACCCTGAAAGATTCAATTTCTTCATGCCGGGAGAGAGTGATCTCGTAACCTCCCAACGCCTTGCCTACATCCTGCAGCTCCCAGTAGAAATAGGTGTAGCGGGTCTCGGGGGTGAGGTTGGGGTTCAATCTGAGATAGTAGGTTCGTCCCGGCTCAAAAGTAACCCTGATGGCGACGGGGTTGTCGTCCGGCGATGGCGACCATGTCTGCCTGATCGTATATGAGCCTGGAGCAAAGTAGCTCGCGGCGTAACCATTGTTCTTGAGAGTAGTGAAAGGCTTCCCATCGACAAAGAAATAAGCCTTCTTTTCACGCATGGAAATCTTGTTGGGCCGGTAGATGTGAACCAATGCCTGCTGATTGGTTGGCTCGGTCATCGCGACGTAAGGAGTGCCGCCGGTAGAGCAACCTGCGATCGAAACAAGGGCAATCAAGACGAGCATTCTGATCATGTCATTCTCCTGGCGCCTCGCGGCCAAAAATCCTGGCCGATGCCGTGACGGCCCACATGAGGCGAGTCTACCCGCAGGCTCGGGTCGATGGTGAGCTTCCCGCGGCAAATCAGATCCGATTTCAGGCGCTTGTTCCAGGGCTCCCTGTGAGCGTTTTCGCCAATGCGTCGCAGAGTTGCCCGATGTGACCGGCAGTTCCAGGCCTTATTCAAGCCGTTCGCGGAAACGGGGTAGAACCAAAAGGCATGTGTAGCATCAACGATACTCGCCAGCTTGTCTCATCGAGCGGTTACCGAACCCCCACATGAAGGCGTACTCATACGAGGACATGGCAAACCCAGGTGCAGCCGATCTCAGGCTTTGAAGAGCCTCTTCCTTACTGCCTGACAGCCAATCCTCTCGTCTCGTCGCCATGGAGACGAGTTGACGTGCAGCGCTAGCTTCGACGTCGCACCGCTCAGAACTCAGCTCGAACTTCGCGCACACAGACGCCGCCTCTACGTTATGGCGGTAGTGGAAGTAGCCCTTGCCAAACTCCAGCATGAAGAAAATGTCACGTGCACTGGAGAGACTTATGGGGGGGCGACTGAAATGAGAGTTGAATGCGAGCACGAAGAAATCGAGGTTTCTCTTGATTCGGGGGCTTGCATAAATCCCTGCTTGCAGAAGATGGCTCATAGCTACAAGCACGAGCTCCTCCGCATCCGTCACCTGCTCAGGGCAACTTCTCAGGATAAGCGGTTCGCTTCTCAGAATCTCCTTTGCACCGTCGATGTCCTGTCTTTGGAGGCAAGAAACGATGCCGGCCACCTTTTCCGATTCGTTGTCGATGCGATGCATGGGCAGGCCCAGTGACGTCTAACAATTGAGTTGAGCGGCCGCAAAACGGCCGTTGGTGGACGGGCCAGCCGTGCATCCTATCAGGGGCACGGCGGGCACGGCCCGCGGCGCCAGCACGGTCCGCTCCAACGAATGGTTAGACGTCGGCGCCCGGACCCAGCTAGTAGCCATTTGCTTCGGCAACCACTTCTCCATTGACGAGAATGCGATAGTGATTCGGGCGAAGGTACGGAAAGAGTAGAGGGCGAGTCTTCTCGATCAGGAGACGTGCGCCGAGGAGCTCGAGGTGCCACTGCTGGACCAGCGAAGTCGAAAAGGCCGAATTCACGGCCCAGGCGCTTTGAAGCACTATGGTTTCTGTCGGCGTGCGAAGGTCAGCACTGTTGAAGAAATTGTTTCTACGAAAGAGCACCCGCACACCGGCAATTTCGAACTCGATCCGCATGCTGCAGTTTGTCCCCGGCGTCTAACGATTGAATTGAGCGGCCGCACGAAAGCCGTTGGTGGACGTGCCTGCCGTGCATCCTAGCAGGGGCACGGCGGGCACGGCCCACGGTGCTGACGCGGTCCGCTCCAATGAAGGGTTAGGCGACAACTCTCAGTGCGTTGCGCTTTCATGGGACACCTCTTCGCCACTGTTGTCATCGGCGTCGTTCCAGCCACATGACTCACAGAGGCTGACATAGGGTGGGTCGCGGTCCACTTCCGGATCGAAGACAGCCGCAATTCGGTACGAATGACACTCGGGACAAGAACTGGGAGGATCAGACTCGGCGTGAGTTACGACTGAACTCACGAATCGGAGCAGGTTTGTAGTTGCATGAAGCGAGAGTTGAGCCTCATAGAATCTGGCTTGCGAAGTATGTGTAACCCAATTGACGAGCTGCCACGTTTCCTTAGAAGCGGACTTGAGATAGCTTCGCACGTGCTCGTTTCTAGGGCCCGGAGCGAGGTGGTTCGAAATGTGCACGAACCAGTTCACAAAATCCGCAGCCTTGGGGCGCTCGGCGCCGTCCGCGATCGGGACATCTTTCTGTAGCGCCTTGACTAGACTGACTAGGGCCTCCCGACACCGCATGCCAACAGCCTGAAAGTCCTCAGCTTCGCGAGCAGTTTCGACCGCCTCAATCGCAGTCTCCCATCGCCGCCAAGTGGCGCGAAGGCGGTCCTTGTGCTGATCTGGCGCTTGCTTCGCGTTCCTGGAAGCAACGCGAGCCATTACGCCGATGTGGAATGAAAACGTGTAGTCCAGAGATGGAAACTCACGCTGGGAGTACAAATTGGTCGGGTTCGTGATCACCCACCACCGGCCTGGTTCATCCGTGTGCACGTCCCAAGCCACGTATTCTTCACCGAACACAACCTCTGACTTCATTCGCTCGAGATGTGTAACCTTGTATTCGGTATTGGCGCCTTTATTTACCTGCCACTCCAAATATTCAGAAATCTGATCGCGTTGATGATCAGGATCTTTCAGAGTGACGTGTTGAATCGCCGCTACAGAAGCCGGTTCTGGAATCTCGCAGGGTGTTTTTTTCTTTCTCGCCACGAGGGTTCCTTGGCGCCTAACGCTTGAATTGAGCGGCAGCCGGCCGCGAACGGTGGGATGCGCCAAGTCTACACCCGGCTGTCCGCTTGAATGAGTAGTTAGACACCGACATCGCCCTTTTTAGCCCGGGAATACTATGCGCGCGATGCTCCACGCGACTCTCGGAGCGCCCATGCCAATGACGCCGAGCGACAGAGATGCCGCCGCAAAGCCGTAGACGTAAAGGGTTGCCGACGTAGCCTCACGAAAAATCGCTACCGCGGCGATCGCAGAGAAGACTGCTAGAGCCAGGCAAATCAGCCTCGCACCGAGAAGCTCACCATTTGTAGGCTCGCGAGGCATTTTCGTTCGGTGTCTAACACCCGAAATTAGCGGCCGCCGGCCCGGCGGCTTGGATCAAGCGAGTATAGGCCCGGCGGTCCGCTGGGTTGAGTAGTTAGACGCCATTCCGACAAACTACTTGCCCAGGAGTCGGCTTAGCCAATTCTTGGGCTGCTGGGGATTATTGGCCTTTGGCGGGGCTGACGCCGCGGATCTTGGCCTTACTCCATGAGGCTCAAGTGATGCCTGAATTCCGAGCAGCAACGGCTCAAAGAAATCATGCTTTTGCTCATGCACGCGGCGATGAATCATGTCGAACGGGAAAAGCTGCGCTCCAGTCTTCGGCTCGACCATGCAAATTGATGTCCCATGCTCGTCAGTTAGTGACTTAGCCTCGCATCCATATTGGAACCGCAGGTGGTCGATCAGCAGGCCACCAAACGAACCGATGATCCAATTGAAACCCCGGGACACGCACTAAACCCATGTCGTATTACAGCAGCCTCAGAATAATCTGACGATTTCACGCGCTTGATGGCGGCCAATGCGGGGAACCGGTGGGGACCGCGGTCAAGACAAGGACACCCACTTTTCTTTTTCTGGCTCTGATCTGATGCGAAAAGGCCGCCTTCTGGCGGCGTTCTCGTCTTTGTTGATTACAACGCAAAGGTATCGCCCACGCGCCATTCTCCCTCCCGGGCCAGATGACCTGCT
>CAYWHO010000049.1:0-12301 GCA_964458195.1 uncultured Arenimonas sp. | reverse complement strand
CCATCAACAGCGCCTTCGGCGGCCAGCTCGGCATCCGCTACACCTTCGGCAAGGCCGCGCCGGCCCCGGCGCCGGTGGCTCCGCCGCCGGCCAAGACCTGCGCTGACCTCGACGACGACGGCGATGGCGTCAACAACTGCAACGACACCTGCCCGAACTCGACCGCCGGCCAGGCGGTGGGTCCGGACGGTTGCCCGGTGCCGCTGACGATCGACCTGCGCGGCGTGAACTTCGACTTCGACAAGGATGCGCTGCGTCCGGATTCGATCGCGATCCTCGACGAGGCCGTGGCGATCCTGAGCAAGTATCCGGAGCTGCGCGTTGAAGTCGCCGGTCACACCGACGAGTGCGGTGCCGACGGCTACAACCAGGGCCTGTCGGACCGTCGCGCCAAGGCGGTGTACGAGTACCTGACCGGTCACGGCGTGGACGCCGGCCGTCTGGCTGGCCCGAACGGTTACGGCGAAAGCCGTCCGCTCGAGCAGTTGGGCGACGACTTCCCGGGCTGCAAGAGCGAGAAGAATCGTCGTACCGAGCTGAACGTGCAGAACTGAGTCATTCCCGCACCTGCGAAGGTGCGGGTTCCAACGACCCGGCGGAGCGATCCGCCGGGTTTGTTTTGTGCAGAGTCAGCGACGCTGGTCGCTCTGCGCTACACAAGGGCGCGGAAATATGGTCTAAATACAGACCCCGTGCAGTACATAGAATCCGGAGAACTACGTGACGAACAAGAAAGGCTCCTCCCAGGAGGAAATTCAGGAGGTCGGCGACAAGTCGCAGATGGACAAGGGCCTGGAGCCTGTCACCGCAGATGTGTCCGTTCCCACGCCGGCGCCCACGCCTGTCGCTGGCGCCGACGCCAAAAAGCCGCCGGTGGACATCACCAAGCTGAAGGTCGAGAAGAGCTGCTCGCGCGGACTCGCGGGCTGGCTGGCCAGCAACCGCATCTCGGTCGCCATCACTTCCTATCAGACTGGCCGCGTGTACCTGGTCGGCAGCGACAAGCAGGGCCGCGTCTCGTTCTTCGAGCGCATTTTCGAGCGCGCGATGGGCATCGTCGGCAACGCCCAGCGCATGTACCTGGGCGGTCTGTACCAGCTGTGGCGCTTCGAGAATGTGCTGCGTCCGAACGAAATGATCCACGGCCAGTTCGACAAGTGCTACGTGCCGCGCAATGCCCAGACCATCGGCGACCTCGACATCCACGAGCTCGGCATCTGCAAGAACGGCAAGGTCGTTTTCGTCAATACCAAGTACTCCTGCATCTCCGAGCTGAGCCAGACCCATAGCTTCAAGGCGATCTGGAAGCCGGAGTTCATCAGCAAGCTGGCGCCGGAGGACAGGTGCCATCTGAACGGCCTCGCGATGGTCGACGGCATGCCGAAATACGTCACCGCCGTCTGCAAGAGCGATGCCGTCGACGGCTGGCGCGACCGTCGCCAGGATGGCGGCGTCGTCATCGACATGGACACCAACGAGATCGTTTGCGAAGGACTGTCCATGCCGCACTCGCCGCGTTGGGCGAACGGCAAGCTCTGGGTGCTGAACGCCGGCACCGGTCAGCTCGGCTGGGTCAACTTCGAGACGAAGAAGTTCGTTCCGCTGGCCTTCTTCCCCGGCTTCCTGCGTGGTTTGTCCATCGTCGGGAACATTGCCGCGGTCGGCCTGTCCAAGCCCCGCAACAAGCGTTTCGAGGGTTTGCAGCTCGACGAAGAACTGACCAAGCGCGACGTGGAGCCGTGGTGCGGCGTTCAGATCGTGAACCTGAACAACGGCGACGTGTTGAACTGGATCCGTTTCGAGGGCGACATCACCGAAATTTTCGACATCAGCTTCCTGCCGCAGGTGCGCAATCCGATGATGGTCGGCCTGCGTACCCCGGAGATCCGGGACCTGATCACGTTTGAAACCGATATGAAGACGGAGACAGTGGCCTCATGATCAAGAACAAGAAAATGCAGTTGGCTTGCCTGGCGGCGATGCTTGTCGCCGGCTCGCAGATGGTCGCGGCGCAGAACAAGCCCGCCGCCGAACCCGTGCGCCGTGCCGGTTCGCCGGAAGAGGTTTTCGCCGCGTGGGACAAGGACAAGAACAAGTCGATCTCGCTCGACGAGTTCAAGGTCGGCTGGAACAACGTCATGCAGGCGAATGCCGTTGCGCGCCTGCAAGGCCAGTTCCGCAGCCACGACGCCAACAAGAGCGGCTTCATCGAAGCCACCGAGTTCGCGAACCTGCCCATCATCAAGCAGGCCGGCAAGACGGCGCCGATGATGTCGGCCTACGATGCCAATGGCGATCAGAAGCTCGACTTCAAGGAATACCTCAGTCTCATCGAGACGATGATGAAGAACCGGCCGCAAGCGGCCAAGTAACAGCCAGGATCCGGCCGGCGAGCCATTCGCCGGCCGGCAAATCACGTTGGGGAGAGCGTTTGTGTCGTTTGAAATTACTTCGGTCTGGAAGAACATCACGCCCGAACTCGAAGCCGAGCTCGTGGATTTTTGGATTGACAACAAGGCGATCGCCGACAAGAAGCAGGCGGCCCTGCGCTCCAAGCAGGTCGTGTGCATCGCCAGGGAAGACGGCGGCAAGATCGTGGGCGTCAGTACCGCGCATCCGCGCGTGATCCCGCGCCTGCGTCAGCCCATGTTCTACTACCGCAACTTCATCGCGGCCGACTACCGCGGCAAGCAGCTGGCGGCGCCGTTCCTGGAGAAGTCCAAGGCCGCGTTGGAGGAGCACACCAAGTCGCTGCCCAAGCCGATCTGCCTGGGCATCCTGATCGAGCTCGAGAACAAGGGCCTGGCCACCCACCGCAACGAGGCCGTTTGGGCCGATGCCGGCGGCGGCTGGACCTTCATCGGCTATTCGCCGAAGGGCCTGCACCTGCGTGTCGGCTATTTCGCGGACGCCAAGATCGGGGCCCCGATGCCGGTGCGCCGGCAGGCCGTGCGTGGCGGCGGACAGCAACGGGGCCAGGGTGCCCAGGCTGGCCGTGGCAGGGGTCGCCAGCGCGCGTGATTGACACCCCGGCCCCGGTCTTCCGGGGCCGGTCGTTTGAGCCGGCGTGTCGGCGGGGATAGACTGACCGCACGTCGAGGGGAGCAGGGGCCATGCCGATCGCGGTCGCGGAACTATCCAAACTTTTCCCGCTGGACGCCCTGCGCCCGGAAACACGGGAGCAGTTGGCGCGGGAAGCCGCGGTCAGCGATTACCGGCGCGGCGAGGCCGTGTTTCGCGCGGGCGACATCGACGAGGAAACCGTTTACCTCATCGAGGGCGAGCTGCGCTGCGAGTACCCCGATGGCCGTGTCGTCGCGCACGTCGCCGGTACCGGCCATGGCCGGTATTCGCTGAACGATGCGGTGCCGCGCCGATTCACCGCGATCGTCGTGGGACAGAAGGCCAAGGTGCTTCGCCTTGAGCGTCGTTACGTCGAGAAAGTGATTACCTGGGACCAGCTCAGTCGCGATCCCAGCTATCGCTTCCGCGACAGCAGCGCCGGAGCGAATGCCTGGGTGTTCCGTCTGCTGCGCAGCCATGCCTTCATCAAACTGCCGACCGGCAACCTGGAAAAAATGTTCCAGCGCTTCGTCGAAGTGCCGGTCAAGGCCAGCGAAGTGATCATGCGCGAGGGCGATGCGCCCGACAATTTCTACGTCATCCGCGAAGGCACGGCGGCGGTGTCGAAAGTGCTCGATGGTGCTCCGCAAGTCGTTGCGTATCTGCGCGAGGGCGACATCTTCGGCGAGGATGCGTTGCTGGCCAACGCGCCGCGCAACGCGACTGTGCGCATGCTGCAGGGCGGCCAGCTCATGAAGCTGTCCAGGGAAGATTTCGAAGCGGTTCTGAAGCCGCCGCTGGTGTCGTGGGTGCTGCCGGCCGAGGCGTCTCGCCTGGTCAAGGAAGGCACGCGCCTGATCGACGTGCGCATGCCGGAGGAATTCGCGCAACGCGCGATCCATGGCGCGGTCAACGTGCCCCTGTACCGTTTGCGCGAGGAAATGCCCAGCCTGGTTCCGCCGGGAAGCCGCGTGCTGGTGTACTGCAATACCGGCGAGCGTTCGGCCGCCGCGGCCTTCGTGCTCAACGGCCTCGGATATACCGTGCATGCCCTGCATGGCGGCCTGAGCGCAATGCTTCGCCTGCAGGCCAGCGCGGACGCATCGGCCGCCTGAGGCTTCGCCCGCAGGCTGCGCTCAGCGGTTTTTGCGCACGCTGCCGTCCACGATGACGACATCGGCCGGTCGCGCCGCGAACAGTCCGACCGTGACCACGCCCGTGATCTGGTTCAGATCGCGCTCCAGCGCCACCGGATCGGTGATGCGCCAGTTGTAGACGTCGAGGATCCAGTTGCCGTTATCGGTGACGGCGCCCTCGCGCCAGACCGGCTGACCGCCACGCTCGGCGATGGCGCGGCCCACGAGGCTGCGCGCCATGGGGATGACTTCGATCGGCAGGGGGAACTTGCCCAACACGTCAACCTGCTTGCTGGCATCGATGATGCACACGAACTGGCGGCTGGCCTCGGCGATGACCTTCTCCCGCGTCAAGGCGCCGCCGCCGCCCTTGATCAGCCGGTTGTGCGGGTCGCACTCGTCGGCGCCATCGACGTAGAGATCGAGCGGCCCCGTGCTGTTGAGATCCAGCACCGGAATGCCGTGCTGCTTGAGCAGGCGCGTGCTCTGCTCCGAACTCGAGACGGCGCCTTCGATCTCATGCTTGCGCCGCGCCAGCGCGTCGATGAAGAACGCCACCGTGGACCCGGTACCGACGCCGACGATCGTGCCGGGCTGCACGTACTCGGCGGCCTTTTCGCCCGACAGGCGCTTGCCTTCTGCTTGCGACATGGAACTGCTTACTCCAGTGAGAGGATTTGTTTCCATTGCGACGCCGTCACCGGAAGCACGGAAAGACGGTTGCCCTTGCGCAGCAGGGCGAAGTCGCCCAGTTTCGCCGCGCAAGCCTTGATTTCGTCCAGGGTGACGACGCGCTTGAACTTGCGTTCGAAGGCCACATCCACCAGCCACCAGCGCGGGTTGTCGCGCGGGCTGGCGGCGTCGAAGTAGTCGGACTTGCGATCGAACTGGGTCGGATCGGGATAGGCCTCGCAGGCGACCTTCGCGAGACCGGCGACGCCCGGGACCGCCGTGCTGGAGTGATAGAACAGGATGCCGTCGCCGACCTTCATGTCCTTCATCATGTAGTTGCGTGCCTGGTAGTTGCGCACGCCGCTCCAGGGCTCGCGGCCGACCTTGGCCAGCGAGTCGATGGAAAACTCGTCGGGTTCCGTCTTCATCAACCAGTAGGCCATGGTTCCTCCGCGCAGACCGGCATTATCGCCCGCAAACGATCGCTTCGCGCTCGGTCAGCACCGCGTCGAGACGGACATCCCAGGCGTCGGCATGCAGCGCCCCGACTTCCTGGAAGGAATAGGCGATGCCGACGAGCGCCGGCGGGGCGTCCGCTGTCTGCCTGAAAGCGAAGCTGCGGTCGTAGTAGCCGCCGCCCATGCCGAGGCGGCTGCCGTCGCGCCCGAATCCGAGCAAGGGCAAAAGCACGATCGTCATGTCCCGGGGCGCGAGCAGGGACGCGGGCTCGACCGCCGGCTCGGGAATGCCGTAGCGATTGGCCCTCAGCGGATCGCCGGCGCGCCAGGGCGCGAAAGCCAGGGTCCCGTCGGGCAGCGTCACCGGAAGGCACCAGACCTGCGAGGGAGACAGGCGCATTTGCAAGGCATGCAGGGGCAGTTCGCCGCGCACGGCCCAGTAGCCGGCGACGTAGCCGGGTTGCGCGAACAGAGGCAGGGAGTTCGCGCCAGCGACGATGGCTTCGGCCGCCGACATCCGCTGGGGGGCGGACAATGCCATGCGCTCGGTGCGCAGTCGTTGCCGCAGCGCGCGCTTGTCGGGCGCGTCGTGCGTGTTCATCGCTTCGCGCTCATGGAACGCATCCTCCGCCATGCCGATGCCAACGAACGACCTTGATCCCTGGGATCAAGTGGGCATCCGTGCGATTGCTTCAGGCTTTCCGCAACAGGGCGGACATGCACACCGCGATCGCCGCGGATTCCCGGGTCGTGTTTATGGGACAAGGCGTATGTTGCGCGGCTGTCGAACACGGCAGAGGATGCAAGGCCATTATAGCGCCGACATCGGGCGCGAAGGTGAACGGTCAACGGCTGGCGAGCGTGTCGAACAGTCCGTCGAGCTTGCGGTTCATTTCGCCGAGCGTGCGCGTTATGGCCTGATGATCGGAACGGTCGCCGTGTTGCGATTGCAGCAGTTCATGCGCCATGTTCAGCGCAGCGAGTACCGCCACCCGCTCCAGCGCCGCCATCTTGTTGTTGCCGCGGATGTCGCGCATGCGCGAATCGAGCAGTTGCGCGGCCGCCATCAGGCTGTCGCGTTCGCCTGGTTCGACGCCGACGGTGAACTCGCGGTCGAGGATTCGGACGTTGACCGGATCGCTCACGCGTTGCTCTCCAGCGACTTGAGCCGGTTGATCATCGCTTCCACGCGCGAACGCGCCATCTCGTTCTTGCTGAGCAACTGCGCGCGCTCCGTGCTCAGTTGTTCCTGGCTCTGGCGCAGGCTGCGATTTTCGTCGGCCAGGCGGCGCACGAGCTCCATCAGCTTGTCGATGCGGGCCGACAGCTGTTGCATCTGTTCCAGGGTATTTCCGGCGTCCATGCACGCACGGTAGCGAGGGCCGACCCCGCCCGCAAGTGGCCGGGCGAAGGCGAGGCGGGGTTCAGTAAGGCGCCGGGATCGCCGCGACGGCGCCGGGCTGCCAGCTGCGGATAAAGGCCAGGCAGCGGTGCGCGTCGATCGGCTGGGACAGCCAATAGCCCTGGATCTCGTCGCAGCCCTGTTCGCGCAGGTAGGCCAGCTGCTGCTCGTTTTCCACGCCCTCGGCGATCACGTTCAGGCCCAGCGAGTGGCCCATCGTGATGACCGTCGCGGTGATGGCCTCGTCGTCCGGGTCGCGGGTAAGGTCGCCGATGAATTCCTTGTCGATCTTCAGCGTGTCGATCGGCAGGCGTTTGAGGTACACCAGCGAGGAATAGCCGGTGCCGAAGTCGTCGATGGCCAGGCTCACGCCGATTTCGCGCAGGGCGTTCAGCGCCGCCGTGGTCTGCTCGGCGTTCTGCATCACCATGCTTTCGGTAACCTCGAGTTCGATGCGGTCGGCTGGTACGCCGGTCGTGGCGATGATCCGCCGCAACAGCTCCGGCAGCTTGCCGCGCAACAACTGCAGCACGGAAACGTTCACCGCCATCGAAATATCGTGCAGGCCGTGGCTGCGCCAGCGCTTGAGGGTCTGGCAGGCCTCCTCCAGGACCCAGTCGCCGATGCTCAGGATCAGGCCCGATTCCTCCGCCAGCGGAATGAAGACGGTGGGGCTGATCTCGCCGAGTTCGGCGCTATGCCAACGCAGCAGGGTTTCCACGCCGGTGATGCGGCCGTCGGCCAGGGCCATGCGCGGCTGGAACATCAGGCGGAACTCGCCGCGATCCATCGCCTTGCGCAAGGACGAAAGCACGGTGGCGCGCTTGCGCGCTTCCGCATCCATCGCCTCGTTGTAGATCTGGTAGGTGTTGCGGCCTTCGGCTTTTGCCTGGTACATCGCCGTGTCGGCGAACTTGAGCAGGTCGGTCGGTACCAACGCATGGTCGGGGTAGAGGCTGATGCCGAGCGACGGGGTGATGATGACGTCGTGGCGCTCGTCCACTTCGAGCGGCATGGAGAACGCCGTGAGGATTTCGCGCGCCATGCGTTCCACGGCCGGCAGGCTCTCCACGTCTTCCAGGACCACGGTGAATTCGTCGCCGCCGAGGCGGGCGACGGTATCGGACGCGCTGACGGTCGCCTGCAAACGCGTGGCGGCCGCTTTCAGCAGGCGGTCGCCGGCGGCATGGCCCAGCGAGTCGTTGATGTCCTTGAAACGGTCCAGGTCCAGGAACAGCACGGCGACCCGCGTTTCCTGCCGTCGTGCCCGCACGATCGCCCGCCCGAGCCGTTCGGAGAGCAGGGCGCGGTTCGGCAATCCGGTCAGCGTGTCGTAGTTGGCGAGGTAGCGCAGTTCCTGCTCGGCGCGCTTCTTGTCGGTGATGTCGTTGACCACGGCGACGAAATGGCTGCGCTGCCCCTGCGCGTCGCGGACCTCGCTCATCTCGATCCAGCCGAGGAACTCCTCGCTGTCCTTGCGCTTTTGCCACATCTCGCCGGCCCAGTGGCCGGTGCGTTCGAGGATGTCGCGCACGCGCCGGTAGAAATCGCTGCTGTGCTGGGTCGAATCGAGCAGGCGACTGTCCTGTCCGACGACCTCTTCCTCGCTGTAACCGGTGATGCGTGAAAAGGCCGGGTTGACCGAAATGAAACGGAAGTCGAGGTCGATCACCGCCACCGCTTCGCTCATCGAACGCAGGACCTCCAGCGCGACGCGACGTTCGCGTTCGGCGCGCCGGATCGCGGTGATGTCGCGGGCGGTGCCGGCCATGCGCAGGGGCGCGCCGCTGGCATCGCGTTCGACCACCTTGCCGCGCGAACGCACCCATACCCATTCGCCGCGGGCGTTGCGGATGCGGTGTTCGGATTCGTACATCTCGGTGTGGCCGACGATGTGTTCCTGCAGCAGCTTCTGCACGCGCGGCAGGTCGTCGGGATGCACCGCGTTCGAGCGCCACTCGTCGGTGCTCAGCGATTCGGTGGAGCCCTGGCCAAGCAGCTGGTTGGAACCGAGTCGGTGCAGGCTGTTGTCGCGGATGTTCCAGTCCCAGAACTCGTCGCCCGAACCCCAGAGCGCCAGGTTCAGGCGCGCTTCGCGTTCGCGGATTTCGGCCGAGAGCGACTTCTCCTGCTGGCGGCGCTTGCGCACCACTTGCCAGAGCAGCCAGAGCAGGATGGCGGCGAGCGCGAGCAGGGCGTATTGGCCGGCCTGCGGCAGGAGCGACTCCACCGGGGCGGCATGCGCGGGCCCGGCGAACGGCGTCAGCAATCCGACGCCCATGCCAAGGCCGCGCGGCAAAGACCTGGCCGTCCCCATCCTAGCCTGCACTGATCCTGCCCCTGGATTCGCTGCGCCTGCGATCAGTGTAGGTTCGGCGGTCCGCCCCGACAAGCTGAGCAGCGCCGCTTACGCGGCTCCGGGCCGAGCGACGTCCCGGACTGCTTGTCGCTCGGCCCCGTCCCTGCCGCGGCCCGGGTATTCGCGCCTTCGGCAACCCGTTCCAGCCGGATCCCGGCGGCCGTCGTGCGGGATATCGAGACAGGTTCTAGAATGGCGCATGCCCGGCGCGATTCCATGACCGATCACGAACTGCCCTCCCACGCCGAACTCGAGGCCCATTTGCGACAGGCCCGCCTCGGACTGGCGGCATCCGAACTGCACGGCGCGCTGTGCGGTTATCTGTCCCGCGGCGGCGAGCCCGAACGCAGGCTCTGGCTGCAACGTGTCATGGCCGATCCCGAGGTCGGCGCGGTCGATCGCGACAGTCTGGTGGACGATCTGTACACGGCAACGACGCGCCAGCTGGAATCCCCGGACTTCGGATTCGATCTGTTGCTGCCCGACGCCGATGAGCCGCTGGTGGCGCGTGCGGACGGCTTGCTCGATTGGTGCCGGGGGTTCCTGGGTGGTTTCGGACTCGCCGCCAGCGGCGAGGCGCCGCTATCGGACGAATCGCGCGACGCCTTGGGGGATCTGTCCCGTATCGCGGCCAGCGAACTGAGCTACGACGATCCCGATGGCGACGAGGAAGCGCTGGAGGAAGTGGCCGAATTCGTGCGCGTGGCGGCCCTGTTGCTCTACAGCGACTGCGTGCTCGGACCGCGTCATCGCCGTTCCCTGAACTGAGACCCCGTGATCAAGCCCTCCGAATTCGCCAGGCGCCGCAAGCAGCTCATGCGCATGGCCGACGACGACGCCATCCTGATCCTGCCGGCGGCGCCCGAGCGCATCCGCAGCAAGGACACGCACTATCCCTATCGGCAGGACAGCGACTTCTGGTACCTCAGCGGCTTTGCCGAGCCGGAGGCGGTGCTGGTGCTGGTTCCGGGCCGCAAGCACGGCGAGAGCCTGCTGTTCTGCCGCGAACGCGATGCCGAAAAGGAGGCATGGGACGGCCCGCGCGCCGGACCGGAAGGCGCGATCGATGCCTTCGGCATGGACGATGCCTATCCGATCTCCGATCTCGACGACATCCTGCCCGGCCTGCTGGAGGGGCGTTCGCGCGTTTACTACCATTTCGGCCGCGACACCGAGTTCGACCTGAAACTGATCGGCTGGGTCAACCGGGTGCGCGCGCAGGTGCGGCAGGGCGCGCAGCCGCCGCACGAATTCCTCGAGCTCGGACATTTCCTGCACGAGCTGCGTTTGTTCAAGAGTCCCGCCGAAATTCGCCTGATGGAGCGTTCGGCCGACATCGCCTGCCGTGCCCAGGTCGCGGCGATGCGCGCGACGCGCGTGGGCGCCTTCGAGTACGAAGTGGAGGCGGCCTTGCAGCAGGCCTATCGCGCCAGCAACGCCGTCGCTGCCTACGAACCCATCGTCGGCGGCGGCGCCAACGGTTGCGTGCTGCATTACCGCGCCAACAATGCCCGCCTCAACGATGGCGATCTGTTGCTGGTCGACGCCGGCGCCGAGTACGGCCTCTACGCTTCCGACATCACCCGTACCTGGCCGGTGAACGGACGCTATTCGAAAGAGCAGCGCGCGCTTTACGAAATCGTGCTCGATGCGCAACGCGCCGCGTTGGCCGAAGCGCGCCCCGGACGCCCCTGGATCGCCGGGCACGAGGCCGCCGTGCGCGTGCTGACCGAAGGCATGCTGTCGCTGGGCCTGCTCAAGGGCACGCTGAAACAGAACCTGGCTTCCGGCGATTACCGCCGGTTCTACATGCACAAGACCGGCCATTGGCTCGGACTGGACGTGCACGATGTCGGCGAATACAAACTCGCCGGCGATTTCCGCGAACTCGAACCCGGCATGGCCTTCACGATCGAACCCGGTCTCTACATCGCACCCGGCAGCAAGGGCGTGCCGGCGAAGTTCCAGGGCATCGGCATCCGCATCGAAGACGATGTGCTGATCACCAAGGACGGGAACCGCGTGCTGACCGACGGCGTACCGCGCGAGGTCGATGCGATCGAAGCGGTGATGGCGGGAAGCTAGTGGTTGGAAACGGGTAAACGGGAAATCGAAGCTGATTCCCGATTCCCAGTCGCCCTACATGTCGTGCTTGTGCACGTCCAGGCCGCGATCCTTGTAGTGCTTCCAGCGCTGGCGCAGAGGCTCGCGCGCCGACGGATCCGCGGGCACCACTTCCAGCACGCGTTCGAAACCGCCTGCGACCGGTTCGTTGCGCAGGTTCAGCACCAGCGGGCGCATCGGCGCCTCGAATTCCGGCGGCACGATCAGCACCGGGGTCAGGTCGTCGTCCTCGTCGCCGGCGATCTGGTGCGGCACGTAGGCATCGGGATCGAACTCCCACAGCAGCTCATCCAGCGCCTCGGCCTGTTGCATGGAGGCGGCGAAAATCAGCAGCGGCTGGCCGCTGTCGCTGGCCTTGCGCGCCAGCTCGCACACGAGCAGCAGGGGGCGTTCGAGGAAACGCGGTTTGGCGATCAGGTAGAAGTCGGCGCGCGCCATCGCTCAGTCCAACAGCGCACGCAGATCGTCGGGCAAGGGCATGGGACGGAAGGCGCTGACGTTGGCGCCGCCGGTGTTGCCGACCGGCACCCAGAGCCGCGAGAACAGCAGTGCCGCCAGCGTACGCGCGACCTGTCCCGAGACTTCCCGGTAGTCGCGATGCCGCAGTCCGTGCGCAAGCATGCGCAGATGCACGCGCGCATGCCAGAAGGTCAGCCGTTGCGACAGCACGTGTGCGCGTTCGAGGTGGCGGAACGCGCCGTCGCGGTCGGTCGCGCGCAGCGACTTCGCCCGGTCCAGCTCGGTCCTGATCGCCGCGAGCAAGTCCGGCTTCATCGTGTCGTCGCTTGCCGGCGTACGAACGCGATCAGGCGACGCGGTCGAGCAGCCACTGGCAAAGCAGGCCGACCGGCCGGCCGCTGGCCAGGCCCTTGCGGCCTTCGTCGTTGGAAACGCCCGCGATGTCGAGATGGGCCCAACGCTGGCCTTCGGTGAAGCGGGCGAGGAAACAACCGGCCGTGATCGCGCCGGCGCCCTTGCCGCCGATGTTGTAGACGTCGGCGAAGCTCGAATCGAGCTGGGTCTGGTACTCGTCCCACAGCGGAAGGCGCCAGGCGCGGTCGAAGACCTGTTCGCCGGCGCCAGCGAG
>CAYWHO010000048.1:0-12310 GCA_964458195.1 uncultured Arenimonas sp. | reverse complement strand
GCAAGAACGTGCTGGCCAAGTGCTACGGCGGCGACGCCACCCGCAAGAAGAAGCTCCTCGAGAAACAGAAAGAGGGCAAGAAGCGGATGAAGCAGGTCGGCAAGGTGGAAATCCCGCAGGAGGCCTTCCTGGCCGTCCTGCAATCCGATTCGAAGTAGTAGTCCCCCCAACCCCGACCGACAGGAACGCCTGCCGTGAAATTCGATTTCGCCCTGATCCTGACCGCCCTGTCCGCCCTGACCGGCGTCATCTGGCTGGTCGACGCGCTGTTCTTCGCCAAGTCCCGCCGGCTGATGGCGCGCGAGGGCGAGGAGGTGGTCGAGCCGGTGATCGTCGATTACGCGCGCTCGCTGTTCCCCGTGCTGTTCTTCGTACTGGCGCTGCGCTCCTTCGTCGCCGAACCCTTCCGTATCCCGTCCAATTCGATGATGCCCACCCTGCTGACGGGCGATTTCATCCTGGTCAACAAGTACAACTACGGTATCCGCCTGCCGGTCCTCAACAACAAGGTCCTGGCCATCGGCGAGCCCAAGCGCGGCGACGTCATGGTGTTCCGCTTCCCCGGCGCCTTCGAGGGCGACCCGACCAAGGGCGTGGACTACATCAAGCGCGTGATCGGCGTGCCGGGCGACGAGGTCACGGTCAAGGACAACCGGGTGACCGTCAATGGCAAGGCCTGGACCTATGCCCCGACCGGTACCTATGTCGGTAGCGGGGCCGGCATGGTCATGAACGGCGCGGACCAGTTGACCGAGCGCTTGCCCGGTCGCGACCACGCCATCCTGCAGTTCCCGGGCGACGGCTACGAGCGCCGAAACGGGACCTGGACCGTGCCTCCCGGCCACTATTTCGTCATGGGCGACAACCGGGACAACAGCGCCGACAGCCGCTATTGGGGCTTCGTGCCCGAAGAGAACCTGGTGGGGCGCGCCATGATGATCTGGCTCAACTGCGAAGGCTGGGCCTGCAAGGACGGCTTCGATTATTCCCGGATTGGGGATACCATCCGCTGAATTCGGGGCCCGACAGGGCCGGGGCACTTACCTACCGCACGGGGATCGCCATGAAACAGGGCAACATGAGAAACGGACAGCAGGGCCTTACGCTGATGAGCTTCATCATCGTGCTGGCCGTGCTCGGCTTCTTCGGTTACATCGTCGCCAAGCTCTGGGGGCCGTACTACGAGTTCACCAACGTCAAGCGGGCCATGGATTCGGTGGCGAGCGAAACGGGTTCCGGCGACAAGAACATCTCGCAGCTGCAAGTGTCGTTGCAGAAACATTTCGACGTCGGTTACGTGGAGTCGATCGACGCCAAGCAGGCGACGCTGGTGAAGGATCAATTGTCGATGAACTACGAAGTGCGCACTAGCTTCATCTACAACATCGATTTCGTCATCAAGTTCGATTACGCGGTTGCTCTCCAGTAAAACCGCCGCCGGAACGAACGAAGGCTTCGGGCACCGTTTCGGCAATCCGGAGCTGCTGCGCCAGGCGCTGCGCCACCGCAGCGCCGGCGTTCCCCACAACGAACGGCTCGAATTCCTCGGCGATGCGCTGGTCAATCTCATCGTCGCCGAGGCCTTGCACGACCGTTGGCCTAAAGCCGATGAAGGCGCGCTGACGCGGGCGCGGGCCAGTCTCGTGCGGGAATCCGCCCTGGCCGGCCTGGCGCGTGGCCTGGACTTGGGCGAACGCATGCAGTTCGGCCCCGGGGAGTTGAAAAGCGGCGGACATCGCCGCGATTCGATCCTCGCCGACGCGTTCGAGGCGCTCGTCGCGGCCATCTATCTCGACGCCGGTTTCGAGGCCTGCCGCCAGCGCGTACTGGCCTGGTTCGGGCCGCTGCTCGAGGATCTCGCCATCGCCAAGGTCGGCAAGGACCCCAAGACGCGCCTGCAGGAATGGCTGCAGGCTCGGCAATTGCCGCGACCGGAGTATCAGTTGATCGACAGCCAGGGTGAAGACCATGCGCGCATCTTCCGGGTGCGTTGCCTGGTGCAGGAGCCGGCGTTGCAGGCCGAAGGCGAAGGTTCTTCCTTGCGCGCGGCGGAGCAGGCTGCCGCCGAACGGGTGCTGGGCCGTATGGAGGGTGGCGCTTGAGCGCCGTTCCTTTCCGGGCCGGTGCGGTCGCCGTCATCGGCCGTCCGAACGTCGGCAAGTCCACCCTGGTCAACGCGCTGGTCGGCGCCAAGATCAGCATCGTTTCGCCGAAGGCGCAGACCACGCGCCATCGCCTGCTCGGCATCGCGACGTTCGCCGAGGGGCAATTGCTGCTGGTGGATACGCCGGGCATCCATGGCCGGCAGAAGAACGCGATGAACCGCTACATGAACCGCGCGGCGCGCGGTGCCATCGTCGACGTACAGGCGGCGATGCTGGTCGTCGAAGCCGGGCGCTGGACCGAGGACGACGGCCTCGCCTACGCGGCCCTGCGTGAAGCGAAGGTGCCCTGCGTCCTGGTGGTGAACAAGGTCGACAAGCTCGCCGACAAGTCCGCCTTGTTGCCCTTCATCGCCGAAGCCACGCGCGAACGGGACTTCGCCGCCGTGCACCCGGTATCGGCCCTGAAGAACAAGGGCAACGAGGCCCTGGTGAAGACCCTGCTGT
Source organism: uncultured Arenimonas sp. (assembly GCA_964458195.1). Taxonomy (GTDB): domain Bacteria; phylum Pseudomonadota; class Gammaproteobacteria; order Xanthomonadales; family Xanthomonadaceae; genus Arenimonas. The sequence goes on along the minus strand of CAYWHO010000048.1, from coordinate 9,701 downwards.
CGTTGATGCCCGAATCGGAACCGATGTACGGCGAGGACGAGATCACCGACCGCAGCGAACGCTTCCTGGCCGGCGAGCTGGTGCGCGAACAGTTGATGCTGCGCCTGGGCGAAGAGCTGCCTTATTCGGCCACTGTCGAGATCGAGCGTTTCGAGGAAGACGGCGAAATGCTGCGCATCGCCGCCGTCGTCTGGGTCGAACGGGAAGGGCAGAAGCCGATCGTCATCGGCAAGGGCGGCGAACGACTGAAAGCCATCTCCACCGGCGCCCGCGTCGGCATGGAGAAATTGTTCGGCCGCAAGGTCTTCCTGGAAACCTGGTGCCGCGTACGCGAAGGTTGGTCCGACGACGAAGCGGCGTTGCGCAGGTTCGGGTATTCGGAATAGGGCGGTTTTTGGTTTTTGGTTTTTGGTTTTTGGTTTTCAGTTTTCGGTTTTCGGTTTTGAGTTTTGTGTTTTGAGTTTTGTTGTTTGGGGTTTTGGGTGTTTGGCTTTGTTTTTGTGTTTTAGGTTTTACGTTTTAGGTTTTAGGCTTTAAGTTCAGAGTCTCATCCGTTTCTCTATGCCTGCCTTTGTCTGACTGAAAACCGAAAACAGAAAACCGAAAACTGCTGGGCTTGGCAGCCCAGCCTACGACCGAAAACCGAAAACCTAAAACCTAAAACCAACCGCGCCATGCGCATCCTCGCTCAACCGGCCTACGTCCTGCATGCGCGCGCCTGGCGCGAGACCAGCCTGCTGGTCGAGGTGCTGACGCGCGACCATGGTCGTGTCGGCCTGGTTGCCCGAGGTCTTTCCGGGCCGAAGAAGCATGCCTTGCGCGCGGCGTTGCAGCCGCTGCAGAGCCTGCGCATCGATTTCCTGCCACGTGGCGAGCTGGCTCGCTTGCTGCAGGCGGAGGCGCAGGACGCCGCGCCCCTGCTGACCGGCGATCGCCTCATGGCCGCTTTCTATGTCAACGAGCTGATGTTGCGCCTGTTGCCGCGCGGCGATGTTTCGCCCGAGCTGTTCGCCTTGTACGGGCGCGTGCGCGACGAACTGGCCGATGCGCGGGCGCTGGCCTGGAACCTTCGCCGCTTCGAGCGCGACTTGCTCGAATTGCTCGGCTACGGCCTGCCCTGGGATACCCTCGGCGAGGGCGAACCGGTGCATGCCGCTACCCGGTATCGACTGGATCCGGAACGCGGCCCGGTAGCCGATCCGCGACGTGCGGAGGGCAGCATCAGCGGTGCGGCCCTGCTGGCGCTCGCGTCCGACCGCGAACCCGATGCAGGCCTGTTGACCGAACTGCGCCTGGGCCTGCGCGACGTGCTGGCGACGCATCTCGGCGGGACCGGCCTGCGTTCCTGGGGATTGATGGGCGAACTGGCGCGCGTGCGGACGCGGGCTCAGGACTGAGGCAGCGGCGTCGCCAAGGTGTCTTCGACGGCGTGTTCGAAGACCTGCCACCGATGCGCATCCAGGGGCGATTGCACCAGGGCGCGTACGGCCTCGCCGATCCGCGCTGCGCCGACGAATCCGCTGCTGGCCGTGAGTCGATGCAGCAGGCCGGACATCGAGGCGATGTCGCCGACCTCGCGCGCGCGGCGCAATTGCTCGCACTGCGACGGCAGTTCGTCCAGGAACAATCGGCCGAGGGCGAGCCAGGCGGCGCGCTTGCCCGCCATCGCCGTCATGGCCCGTTCTTCGTCCCAGACCGGGCGCTTGCCGCACAGCGGCATCGACGCATCGGCGATGGCCTGCGGAGCGAGGCCGATCAGGCGTCGCACGTTCCCCTGGAGCGAGCGCATCGCGATGGGTTTCTGCAGTATCTCGACGAAGCCGCCGGCTTCGAGCCGATCGCATTCGTGGCGCCAGCGCTCGGCGGTGATGGCGACGGCAGGTGTCGTCGCGTCGAACACCCGCAGTCGCGCCAGGCATTCGATGCCTTCGCCATCGGTGAGATGCGCATCGACGAGCCACAGGGCATAGGCGTGCCGCGTCGCCAGGGCGCAGGCTTGCTCGATGCTTTGCGCGGCGTCCACCTCGGCCGGCAGCGCGCGCAGGGCCTCGACGAGGAACTGCCGGCTGACGGCATCGTCCTCGACCAGCAGCAATCGCGGTAATGCCTCGGTCATCCGCCGCCTGGCTCTCCGGTTATGCTCGCAGCATGCGCATCGTCGTTCGTCTCGGCAAGTTGCTCTGTCTCGCCCTGCTGGGCGCGGGCGGGCTGGCCGAGGCCAAGGTACTGGAGACGAAGATCGCCGCGGTCAGGACCGGAGCGGGCACGATGCGGGATGTGCGCATCGTGCTGCAGTGGGCCGAGGGCGCCGACCAGGGCGAGCTTCGGCTGCAGGCCGGCAGTCTGGATTTCCCCACGCTGTCGTACCGGGCGCGCGATGTTGACTGGCGTTGTCCGCTGCGTCGCGATGCCGGGCAGCGTTGGCGCTGCAGCGGATCGGTGCGCACCGCCGGCACGGCCGCATTCCCGCTGTCGCTGGATATCTCGCCGGCAGGCACGCAGGCGCAACTGCGCGTTCGCGACAGCCTGCTCTCGTACGAAGCACGGGCCGCTGCGCCGGACTTGAGCCGGATACGCGCCGAGCGCATCCCGATCGACTGGTTGAAGGCCTATCTCGCCGGACTCTGGTCTTCGGGACGATGGACCCAGGGAAGCCTGAGCGGCCAGGTGGACGTGACGGCGCCGGACAAAGGGCCGTTCGAAGTGCGCGCCGACCTGCAGGCGAGCGCGCTGGGGCTGGAGACGCCGGATGGTCTGATCGCGGCCGCGGGCGTGAACGGCCGTATCCGCGTCGACTATCGCGAACAACGCGGCGCACAGCAGGTGGACACCCACCTGAGCCTGAGCGGCGGCGAACTCCTGGTGCAAAGCCTCTATGCGGTGCTGCCGGAATCGCCGATCGAGGTGCAGGTGCTGATGCGTCGCGAGAGCGCGAAAGCGCCGTGGCGATTGCCGACGCTTGCCTGGCGGGATCCGGGAGTGCTCGAAGCCAGCGCCGTGGGCGAGCTCGACGAAACAGGCGCGCTGTCCGATCTCGACCTGCAGCTCGCCTTCGTCGATCTTGCCCAGGCCCGCGATCGCTACCTCACCGGCTTCCTTGCGCCGGCCGGATTCCCCGACCTCGTGCTGAGCGGTCGCCTGGATGCCGAGGTTGCCGTTCGCGGCGCGCAGCCGCAGCGCATCCGCGCGAACCTGCAGGGCATCAATGCCGTCGACCGCAATGCCCGCTTCACTTTCGCCGGGATCGATGGCGACCTGCGCTGGACGCAAGGTTCGGCACCGGAGGTTGGGCGCGTTTCCTGGAACAGCGCCGCCGTGTATGGCATCGGCCTGGGGCCGGCGAAAGCCGCGTTCCGCAGCGCCAACGGCGAGTTCCGGCTGGACGCGCCGACGACATTCGCTGTGCTCGACGGCAACCTGAGCTTGTCGCAGTTCCGTTGGCAGGCGCCGACGCCGGCCGCATCGACGCGCATCGATCTCGGCCTGGAGATGAAATCGCTCGATCTCGCCAGCCTGTCGCAGCGCCTCGGTTGGCCGGCGTTTACCGGCAAGCTCGCCGGCAGCATTCCCTCCGCGCACTACCAGGACAACGTGCTCAGCCTGGATGGCGGCCTGCGCATGGACCTGTTCGACGGGCACATTCAGATCGATCACCTGGTAATGGAACGCCCCTTCGGCGTGGCGCCGACCCTGTCCGGCGACATCGCGATCCAGGACATCGACATGGAACCGATGACGAAGGTGTTCGGCTTCGGCTGGATTTCTGGCCGCTTGGACGGCCGTATCGACAAGCTGCGTCTGGTCGACTGGTCGCCTTCCGCTTTCGAGGCCTGGCTGGAGACGGACCGCAGCTGGAAGGGCAAGCGCCGCATCAGCCAGCGCGCCGTCAACGATATCTCCAGCGTCGGCGGCAGCGGCTTGGGCGGCGGCCTGCAGGCACGGGCCATGAAGATATTCGAAGACTTCGGTTACGACCGCATCGGCATCGGTTGCAAGCTGGCCGACAACGTTTGCCGGATGTCCGGCCTCGGTTCAGCCGGGGACGGCTATATCATCGTCGCGGGCGCCGGCTTGCCGCGCATCCAGGTGGTGGGCTTCCGTCGCAGCGTCGACTGGCCGACACTGGTGGCGAGGCTGCAGGCGGCGACCGCAGGCCAGGCTCCAATCATCGAATGAGGAATACGCACATGCGTCAGTGGCTTTCCCCCGTGTTGTTGCTCGGCGCGCTCGTGCTCGGCGCCTGCGTGACCATCAATGTCTATTTCCCGGCGGCCGAAGCCCAGGAAGCGGCGGAAGAGTTCGTCGACAAGGTGATCGGCGAAGACGCCAAGCCGGCGCAGGAGCCGGCGCCGCCGGCCAATCCGCCGCAGTCTTCGCGCACGCCTTCGTTCAACCCGATGTCCCTGCTGATCAACGACGCCTATGCCGCCGACGGCGTGGATATCAGCATCCGCACGCCGGCCATCCAGGCCATCCAGGACCGGATGGCGCAGCGCTTCCAGACCTCGCTCGAGGCGCATTTCGACAGCGGCGCGCTCGGCTTCGGCAACGACGGCCTCGTCGTGTTGCGCGATGCCAGCAAGGTCGGCCTGAAGGACCGCGTCAACGTCAACCAGTGGGTGGCCGAAGACAATCGCGATCGCAAGGCGGTTTATCGCGAGATCGCCGTCGCCAACGGCCATCCGGAATGGGAAGGCCAGATCCGCGAGACCTTCGCCAAACAATGGGTCGCCAGCGCGCACAAGGGCTGGTGGTACCAGGCCGGCGACGGCAGCTGGAAGCAGAAGTAAACGCGGCGGTCGTCCGTCCGTTCCGCGAGCCGGGCCGCGCTTTTGCGCGGCCCGGTCGTTTCCGGGCGATGGGCCCGTTTTCGGGAGGCTCCCGGGCGATTCCATGGCGGCCCATGCGACAATCCGCGCCCCTGAATCCTCCAGAGCGACCGTGGCCCGTTCCCGTACCAAGCTCCACCGCGAATTCGACATCGAGATCCACGACCTGAGCCACGATGGCCGTGGCGTGGGCCGCAACGAAGGCAAGGCCGTGTTCGTGGCCGGCGCCCTGGCCGGGGAAACCGTGCGGGCGAAACAGACCGGGCGCAATCGTCATTTCGACGAAGCCGAAACCCTGCAGGTTCTGGTCGCCTCGCCCGATCGGGTGACGCCGCGCTGCGAACATTTCGGCGTCTGCGCCGGCTGCGTGTTGCAGCATCTGGCCGAGCCGAAACAGATCGAAGCCAAGCAACGCGTACTGTTGGAGAATCTGTCGCGCATCGGCCACGTCGAACCCGAGCGCGTGTTGCCGGCGCTGACCGACGCCGCCTGGGGCTATCGCCGCAAGGGCCGCTTCTCGGTGCGCTTCGTCGAGAAGAAGGGTCGCACCGTCGTCGGTTTTCGCGAAAGCAACCCGCGCTTCGTCGCCGAACTCGCGCATTGCCATACGGTGATCCCGGCGCTGGGCGAACGCATCCCCGAACTCGCCGCGCTGGTAGATTCGCTGGACGGCAAGCGCGCGATCCCGCAGATCGAGTTCATTGCGGGGGATGGCCCGATTGCCTTGGTGATCCGGCACCTGGAAGCCCTGTCGGGCGAGGACCGCGATCGTCTGCTTGCCTTCGCCAAGACCACCGGTTTCGCCCTGTTCCTGCAGCCCGGCGGCGTCGATTCGGTGCACCCGCTGTGGCCGGAGAGCATCGAACTGTCGTTCGCGATGCCGGAACACCAGGTCTCCATGCTGTTCCGTCCGCTGGATTTCATCCAGGTCAACGCCGGCTTGAACCGCAAGATGATCGCCGCGACGCTCGACCTGCTCGATCCGCAACCGACGGATCGGATACTCGACCTGTTTGCCGGTCTGGGCAATTTCACCCTGCCGCTGGCGCGCCGTGCCGGCAGCGTCGTCGGCGTCGAAGGCGAAGCCGGACTCGTGGCGCGGGCGCGCGAGAACGCCGCGCGAAACAATCTGCCCAATGCGGAGTTCCATGCCGCGGACCTCGCCAAGGACCTGTCGTCCGAGCCGTGGATGAAGCAGGGTTTCGACAAGCTGCTGCTCGATCCGCCGCGCGCGGGCGCCGCCGAAGTGCTGGCGCAATTGCCGCTCAAAGGCATCGATCGCATCGTTTACGTCAGCTGCCATCCGGGCTCGCTGGCGCGCGATGCCGGCTTCCTGGTACGCGAACGCGGATATCGGCTGAAGGCCGCCGGTGCGATGGACATGTTCCCGCAGACGGCGCATGTGGAATCCATCGCGCTGTTCGAACGCTGACCCCTTGCAGGCGCGACGCGAGTCGCGACTGCCTGGCAAGAATACGACTGTCGCGACTTGCGTCGCTCCTACAAAGGAATGGCACGGCATGGGTATCGAAATCGAACGCAAGTTCACCGTCGTCGGCAATGCCTGGCGAGCCGCAGCGGAAGAGTCCGTGCGCATGGCCCAGGGCTACCTGAACGACATCGGCGCCGTGCAGCAGGGGCGGCAGAAGGCTTCGGTGCGCGTGCGCATCGCCGGCGACGAGGCCTTCCTGAACCTGAAATCGCGCGAGCTCGGCCACACGCGTCAGGAATTCGATTATCCGATCCCGGTCGCCGATGCCGAAGCCCTGCTGGCGCTTTGCACGGGCGGGCTGATCGACAAGACGCGGCACTACGTGCGGCACGAAGGTTTCCTCTGGGAAGTGGACGAATTCGCCGGCGAGAATGCCGGGCTCGTCGTCGCCGAGATCGAGCTGCCCAGCGCCGATACCGAGTTCGCCCGGCCCGATTGGACGGGCAGGGAAGTCACGGACGAGCCGCGCTATTACAATCTGGCCCTGGCCGACCGGCCTTATTCGCGCTGGAGCGCCGAGGAGAAACGCTGATGTTGGTGATCGGAATCGCCGGAAAGGAATTGTCGCCGGCCGAACGCGACTGGCTGCAGCATCCGGCCTGCGCGGGCGTGATCCTGTTTACGCGCAACTTCGCTTCGCGCGACCAGGTCGCCGAACTGACGCAGTCCATCCGCGAGGCCGCACCGCGCCCGCAGCTGATCTGCGTCGATCAGGAAGGCGGTCGCGTGCAACGCTTCCGCGAGGGTTATGCCGAACTGCCGCCGCTGGAAGAGTTCGGCAAATTGTTCGCCAGCGACAAGGCTGCTGCGCTGAAACTTGCCGAAGAGCACGCATGGCTGATGGCCAGCGAGATCCGCGCCACGGGCGTGGACCTGAGCTTCGCGCCCGTGGTCGATCTCGGTCGCGGCAATCGTGCCATCGGCAACCGCGCCTTCCATGCCGAGCCCGCGATCGTCGCCGAGTTCACCCGCGCTTATGTGCGCGGCATGCATGCCGCCGGCATGGCGGCGACGCTGAAGCATTTCCCGGGCCATGGCTCGGTGCTGGAGGACACGCATTTCGACGAAGCGATCGATCCACGACCGCTGGAGACCTTGCGCAACGAGGATCTCGTGCCCTTCGTGGCCGGCATCGAGGCCGGCGCCGATGCGGTGATGATGGCGCACGTCAGTTATCCCGCCGTCGCGCCGGAACCCGCGGGTTATTCGCCGCGCTGGATGCAGCAGATCCTGCGCGAGGAGATGGGCTTTCGCGGCGTGATCTTCAGCGACGACATCGGCATGGCTGCGGCCGAATCGGCCGGCGGCGTGGCCGCCCGTATCTATGCCCATCTCGATGCCGGCTGCGACGTCGTGCTGGTCTGCCCGCCGGCCCTGGTCGCCGATTCGCTGGCGGCCATGGACTCGCGCCCCGTCGGCAATACGGCGGCGCTGGCCTCGCTGATGGGACGCGGTGCGGCCGGGTGGCAGGGATTGTTGGCCGAAGCGCGTTACGATGGTGCCCGGACGGCCCTGTCCGGTTTCCAGGTCGGCTGACATGCAGAACCTTGCCGTCGCCTTGCAGAATTCCGAAAGACTGTTCGACGAGAACGAGATCGACGCCGCGATCCGACGCATCGCCGCGGACGTGCGCAACGATTACGCCGGCCCGCGCCCGGTTTACCTCAGCGTGATGCACGGCGGCATGCTGTTCGCGTCGCGCCTGTCGCTGGCCGTCGGCATCGACCTCGAATTCGACTACCTGCATGCGACGCGTTACCGCGGCGCAACCACCGGTTCGGGCCTGGCCTGGCTGCATCGGCCGGCCACGCCGCTGGAGGGGCGTCGCGTGCTGATCGCCGACGACATCCTCGACGAAGGCCATACCCTGAAGGCCGTGCGCGACTGGTGCGAAGACCAGGGCGCGCTCGACGTGCGCGTGGCCGTGCTCTGCGAAAAGATCCACGATCGTCGCGTGGAAGGCATCGAGGCCGATTACATCGCGCTGGAAGTGCCGGATCGCTACGTCTATGGCTACGGCATGGATTTCCACGAACAGGGCCGCAACCTGCCCGGGATCTACGCGCTGCGATGAGTGCAAACGACAAGGACATCGCGCTGGCCGTCATCGGCGGCACCGGTCTGTACAAGCTCGCGGCGCTCGAGGACGTCGAGACGATCGAAGGCGGCACGATCTACGGACAGCCGTCCGGACCCTTGCGCGTCGGACGATTCGCCGGCCGGCGCATGGCCTTCCTCGCCCGCCACGGCGAAGGGCATTCCGTGCCGCCGCACCGGATCAACTACCGCGCCAACCTGCAGCGCCTGAAAGACCTGGGCGTGCGCCGCGTGCTGGCGATCAATGCCGTCGGCGGCATCACCGAGGCCTACGGCCCGCGCGTGGTCGCCTGTCCGGACCAGATCATCGACTACACCTGGGGCCGAATTTCGACGATTTGCGAGGAGCCCGGCACCGAAGTGCTGCACGTCGATTTCGGCGATCCCTATACCGAATCGCTGCGACGCGAAGTACTCGCCGCCGCGCAGCGCAGCGGCGTGCCGATGGTGGACGGTGGTTGCTATGGCGCGACCCAGGGACCGCGGCTGGAGACGAAGGCGGAGATCGCCCGCATGCGCCGCGACGGTTGCGACCTGGTCGGCATGACCGGCATGCCGGAGGCCGGGCTCGCGCGCGAGATGGGATTGGACTACGCCTGCCTCGCCATCGTCGCCAACTGGGCGGCCGGATGTGGCGACGCAGCAGAAATCACGTTGGCGGAAGTCCTGGCGAACGTCGAAGCCGCGACAGCCTCGCTGCCCGTGCTGCTGGACGCGTTGCTGCGCGAGGCGTGAGCCCCAGGGGAGGGCGGCCCGTTCGCGGGCATTGTCAAGCGCGGCCGGCCTTGTACATACTCGGGCCGCGCGCGCGGCCGCGGCCGGGGAAGCGTCGCATTCCGTCCAGATCAGCATCGAGGTAGTACATGAGTTTCGGCACCGTTAAATGGTTCAACGACGCGAAGGGCTTCGGCTTCATCGCTCCGGAAGACGGCAGCGAGGACATCTTCGTGCATTTTTCCGCGATCGCTTCCACGGGCTTCCGCTCGCTCAAGGAAGGACAGCGCGTCAGCTTCGAAGTGGTGCAGGGCCCGAAGGGCAAGCAGGCGGCGAACGTCACCGGCACCTGAATCGCTTCACGCGTCGCAAGGGAAAACCCCGCTTCGGCGGGGTTTTTCTTTGCACGCCGAAAGCGCGCTGCGATTATTCGGACGATCGCGCGGCGCCGTCGCGCCGCCCGGCGGGCTCAGTGATCGAACTGCAACCGGGCCAGCTCGGCGTAGAGCCCGTCCTGCCGCATCAGTTCGGCATGGGTGCCCTGGGCGACGATGCGACCGCGATCCATG
>CAYWHO010000047.1:1483-12442 GCA_964458195.1 uncultured Arenimonas sp. | reverse complement strand
GTGTCGATGCGATAGCGCGTGCGCATGACGCGCGCGAGGTCGAAGCCGAGGCGGTTCGGCGCCGACGATTCCAGGCAATGGATCGATTCGCCTTTCGAGCTGACGATGCCGGCGCCGTAGATGCGCAGGCCTTGCGATGTCCTGATCAGGCCGAATTCGACCGTGTACCAGTACAGCCGCGTCAGTTGCGCCAGCGCCTCCGGCCCGACGCCATGCGCTTTCACCCCGCCGCGCCCGTAGGCCTGCATGTAATCGGCGAAGACGGGAATCATCAGCAGGGGCACGTGACCGAAGAGGTCGTGGAACAGGTCCGGCTCGCTCAGGTAGTCGAGCTGCTCGGGTTTGCGGATCCACCAGGTGACCGGGAACCGGCGATTGGCCAGATGCTCGAAGAACGTCAGTTCCGGCAACAGGCCTTCGACGCCGATCAGCGTCCAGCCGGTCTTCTTCTGCAGCATGCGGTTGAGTTCGGAGAACTTCGGGATCGTCGATTCGCCCATGCCCATCGCATCCTGCGCGGCCAGGAATTCGTCGCAGGCGCGATCGACCAGGATCTCGCGCTGGCGCCGGAACAGGTCGCCCCAGACGGCGTGGTCGATGGCGCTGTAACTGTCCCAGGGCTGCTCGACCACGGCCGTCGTGTAGACCGGCACGAAACCCTTGTCGGTCATCTGGTGCTCAAGACGCTGCGGGCTGGACATGGGGGTTCCGTGGGCGGAGAGGCCGGGAGGGATTCGAACACGATTCTAGACAGCTTCCGGCGCAAGAGGCTTGCAAACTTGCTTGAATCTGCCTTATCGGCGCAAGATTCATTCGATTGATGCCGGGCATGAGCAAGAATGGACGAAATCCGCCTCGATCGCACCGATCTGGCCCTGCTCGCCGTGTTGCAGGCCGAGGGGCGCATCAGCAATGCCGACCTGGCCGAACGGGTGAACCTGTCGGCCTCGGCCTGCCTGCGTCGCGTGCAACGCCTGGAGCAGAGCGGCGTGATCGCCGGCTATGCGGCGGCGGTGGATCCCGGCCGGGTGGGTCTCGGCCTGCAGGCCTTCGTGCGCGTGCAACTGGCGCGGCACGATGCCGAGGCCATCGCCGAGTTCTCGCGGCGCGTGAACGCCTGGGACGAGGTCGCGTCCTGCCATGCCCTGACCGGCGACATGGACTATCTGCTGCATGTCATCGTGCAAGACCTCGATCATTTCTCGCGCTTCCTGCTCGATCGCCTGCTCAACGATGGCGGCGTCGCCGACGTGAATTCGAGTTTCGTGCTTCGCGCCGTCAAGCAGCGACGACGCCTGACATTGGACCATCTGAGCTGAGGAGCGCGGCATGATCGACAAAGAAGGCATCGCGGCGCCCGGCAAGACGGAACGCAAGATTCTTTTCTTCGGCGTGCTGGCCGCGCTCGTGCTCTCGGGGCTGGCGCCGCACGACCGCCTGACCTGGGCGATGGAAGTGATCTGGGTGGCGGCCGGTCTGCCCCTCATCGCCTGGGCCTGGCCGCGCTTTCCGCTGACGCGACTGCTGTGCTGGCTGCTGGCGATCCATGCGCTGATCCTGATCTACGGCGGCCACTACACCTATGCGGAAACCCCGCTCGGCGATTGGGTGCGCGAGCTGCTCGATCTCAAGCGCAACCACTACGATCGGCTCGGCCATGTCGCCCAGGGATTCGTGCCGGCGATCCTGGCGCGCGAGCTGTTGCTGCGACGTACGCCCCTGCAACGCGGCGGCTGGCTGTTCTACCTCGTGGCCAGCGTGTGCCTGGCTTTCAGCGCCTTCTTCGAATTCATCGAATGGTGGGCGGCGCTGATCATGGGCGGCGATGCCGACGCCTACCTCGCCACCCAGGGCGACATCTGGGACACGCAATGGGACATGTTCCTGTGCCTGTGCGGCGCCATCGCTTCGCAACTGCTGTGGTCGCGAATCCACGACCGGCAACTGGGCGTTGCGCGCGGCGACTAGGCACCGGCCTCCATCGGCGAACCGCCGTCGAGCATCACCTGGTTGCGGCCGGCGTTCTTCGCCGCGTACATCGCCCGGTCGGCCCGGCGCAGCAGATGGCTGAACTGCTGGTCGCCGGGCGCGAGCAGGGCGACGCCGGCCGAAATGGTGACGGTCACCGATTCGTTCTCGAAACGCATCGGCGTGTCGGCGAACGCCACGCGTACGCGCTCGGCCGCGGCCAATGCGCTGGCCGCATCGGTGTTGGGCAATATGGCGACGAACTCCTCGCCGCCGAGACGACCGACCAGGTCTTCGCTGCGCAGGCTCTCGCGCAGGCGGCGTACCGTTTCCATCAGGGCCTGGTCGCCGGTTTCGTGCCCGAACTGGTCGTTGATGCGTTTGAAGTGGTCGACGTCGACGATCATCATCGCCATCGGCATGCCGTGCCGGCGCGAAGCCGCGATCGCGCGTCGCGCCAGGTCCTCGATCGCGCGGCGATTGTAGATACCGGTCAGGTAGTCGAGTTGCGCGGCGCGTTCGAGTTCCTGCTGGCTGCGTTCGGTGCACATCAGCAGGAAACCCACCGTGCTCAGCACCGGCAACAGGCCGAGCAGCACGAAGGCCCAGTTCTGTCCCGGCGGCAACTGGAAGAAGGAATCGACGAGCAAAGGCGCGGCCAGCTCGTCGATCGCGCGGTAGGCGATCAGCACCGTGCCGCCGACGAAGATCGCCGCCGTGGTCATCGGAATCGCCCCGCGCGGGCCGTTACGACGCAGGATGGCGCGCGCGCTGCTGCCGATCAGCAGGGCCATCAGCGCCGAGGTAGAGACGATGCGCCAGTGCAGGCTCGGCACGACGTAGGCGAACCAGGCCGAGCTCAACATCACCAGGCCGGTGATGATCGCCAGTCGCAACAGGCGCCGCGGCACGCCGTAGAACAGTCGCAGGGCGATCGCGTTGCAGCTCATCGCCGTCGCTGCGAGGCCGTTGGCCAGCACCACCGCCACCAGATCCGGCACGTGACCGCGCAGGCCGAGCAGGGTGAAGGCGATCGGGTAGATCAGCATCGCGGCCAGCCACCAGCGCAGGCTCGGGCGAACGGCACGCGGCAGGCTGCGCCAGACGACCAGCAGCAGCACGTCGATCAGCGCCGTCAGCAATGCGCCGAGCACCAGGAACGTGCGGATGTCCAACTGCCAGGCCACGCGACCCCCTTCTATCGGGGAAAACGATGCAAACCTCGCACCAGCTTACGCCCGTAAAACGTGCGCCGCGTCACGAATCGCTTTGATTCCGGCGGCGAAACGGCAGAACCTGGCCGCGCACTTCTTCCGGCCGCTGCCAGAGCACCGGGACCTCGTCCGGACGCGGCGGTTCCAGGGTCTGCGTGTCGTCGTCGTTGGCGGCTTCTTCCTCGTCTTCCCAGCTGTAGCGGCGCCGGGGCGGAATCGGGTCCGCATGGCGCCACGCGATGCCCGCGAGTACCCCCATGGCCGCGCCGGAAAGGTGGTATTCCCAGGACACGCCGAGTTCCTGCGGCAACACCGTCAGCAGCATGCCGCCGAAGAAGAAGAAGGCGATCATCGCCGCCGACAGCGAAGCGCGATCGCGGCGGAACAGGGCCAGCGTGAAGATCATGAAGCCCAGGCCGTGGGTGATGCCGCTGGCGCCGATATGGAAACCGGCCGTTCCCAATATCCAGGTGCCGAAGCCGGCGCCGAACCAGATCAGCGGCAGCGCGCGCAAGGTCGCGCGCGGAAATACCGTGCCGGCCAAGGTGCCCAGCACCAGGACGGAGAAGGCGTTCGAACCCAGGTGGCCGAGCGAGCCGTGCATCAGCGGTGCCGTCAGGATGCCGATCAGGCCTTCCATGCGCTGCGGCTGGATGGCCAGCGCCTCGGTCCAGGGCCAGGCGTTCTGGGCGAAGAAACACAGGCCGAGCAGGACGATCGTCCCGAGGCTCAGGTTCAGCGCGCGCTTGAACCGGGCCAGGATGCCCGGGGCGGCCTGCAGCTCGGCTTCGGGGTCGGTGTCGTGCAATCGCATGGGCAGAAGATGGGGCGGTGGCGGCGCCAATCCAAGGGCGCCGCCACCGTTCGACCTTACGCCGCTTCCTGCGCCTTGTCCTCGCCGCGCGGCGCCATCCACAGGCTCAGCAGCATCGCCGCGCCGATCAAGGCCGCGACCACGCCCAGGGACAGCGCCACCGGAATCTTCACCACGTCCAGCAGCAGCATCTTGCCGCCGATGAAGATCAGTACGCAGGCCAGGCCGTAGGACAGCAGGTGGAATTTCTCGGCCATGCCGGCCAGCAGGAAATACAGCGCGCGCAGGCCCAGCACCGCGAACACGTTCGACGTCAGCACGATGAAGGGGTCGGTGGTGATGGCGAAGATCGCCGGGATCGAATCGACCGCGAAGATCACGTCGGTCACGCCGATCATCACCAGCACGACGAACAAGGGCGTGTAGCGCCGGCGCCGGCCTTCGCCGATCCACAGGGATTCGCCGTGGTAGCCGCGCGTCAGCGGCAGGCGCGAGGTGATCCAGCGCAGCACCGGGTTCTTCTCCAGATCAGGCTGCTGGCCGGCGGCCCAGAGCATCTTCGCGCCGGTGCCGAGCAGGAACAGGCCGAAAACATAGAGGATCCAGTGGAACTGGGCGATCAGGGCGGCGCCGACGAAGATCATGATCGCGCGCAGCACGATCGCGCCGAGCACGCCGAACACCAGCACGCGCTGCTGCGAAGCGGCCGGCACGCCGAAATAGGTGAACAACATCAGGAACACGAAGATGTTGTCGACCGCCAGCGCCTTTTCGACCAGGTAACCGGTGAGGAATTCCAGGCCGATGCGGTCGGCGTCGACGCCGGGCATCTGGCCTTTCAGGTACCACCACAGGCCGGCGTTGAAGAGCAGGGCGAGCGCGATCCAGACCGCACTCCAGGTCAGCGCTTCGCGCGCGCTCACCTTGTGCGGACCGTTCTGGCGAAGCACGAGCAGATCGACCGCGAGGGCGATCACGATGAAGGCGGCGAAGGCCGTCCACATCAAGGGTGTACCGATGGTTTGCATGAATGGGCTCCCGAAATGAAAAACCCCGCGCCAGGGCGCAGGGCTGTCTTTCGGACATGCCTTCGCCACGGACGGGCGAAGGTCTTGCTCGCAGGTCTTGCCTGCCTGCCGGACCGGAGGGGTTTACCCTCGTGATGACGATCCAGGCAGCGGGAGCTACTCCCCTTCAGGGCCGAGATTAACCCGCATCGGGCGTGAAAGTCACGTCATCGGCCGGGCCCCGGGCAGGGACCGTTACACTATGTGAATGAATACCGCCGCCCTGCCCGTCGTTCGCCTGAAGATCGAGCGCCGCTCGAACCACCCCTGGATCTTCCAGAAGATGGTGGAAAAGCCGGTCGCCAAGCCCAAGCCCGGCACCATCGTGGACATCGTCGACGTCACCGGGACCTGGGTCGGCCGCGGCTTCTATAACGGCCATTCGCGCATCGCCCTGCGCGTGCTGACCGAAAATCCCGACGAGGCGGTGGACCAGGCCTTCTTCGCCGCCCGCATTAGCGCTGCGGTCGCCTTGCGCCGCGACTTGTTGCGTCTCGATGAAGTGAGCGATGCCTGGCGCGTCGTGCATTCCGAAGGCGACGGGCTTTCCGGCCTGGTGGTGGATCGTTACGGCGACCTGCTCGTCGTCGAATTTTTCTCGGCCGGCGCCTTCCGCCATCGCGAATGGATCTACGCCGCGCTGCGCGAAGCTTTTCCCGATTGTCGTTTCTATTCGTTCGCCGAAGAGCATGTGCAGAAGCAGGAAAGTTTCGATTTCCGTGCGCCCGACGCGCCGGCGCCCAGCGTCATCAGCGAATACGGCCTGAAGTTCCGCGCCAGCCCCGGCAGCGGGCACAAGACCGGTTTCTTCGCCGACCAGCGCGATAACCGCGAATTCCTCTCGCGCTTCACCGCCGGCAAGCGCGTGCTCGACATCTGCTGCAATTCCGGCGGCTTCGCCATCTACGCCAAGGCGCGCGGCGAGGCCGAGGAGGTGATCGGCATCGACCTGGACGAGGAGATCCTCGAGATCGCCGAAAAGAACGCGCGTCTGAACAACGTGAAAGTCCGTTTCGTGCAGGCCGACCTGTTCCCGTGGCTGCGCGATGCCGGCGCCCGCGGCGAGCAGTTCGATGTCGTCATCCTCGATCCGGCCAAGCTCACGCGCGACCGCGACCAGGTGATCCCGGCGCTGAAGAAATACCTCGATATGAACAAGCTGGCGATGTCGGTGGTCAAGCCGGGCGGCATCCTCCTGACGTGCTCGTGCACCGGCCTGGTCAGCGAGGAACAGTTCCTCGACATGCTGCGTCGCGCCGCCTTTTACGCCGGCCGCACCGTGCAGATCCTGAAAGTCGCCGGTGCCGGCGGCGATCATCCGTTCATGGCGCATGTGCAGGAAAGCCGCTACCTCAAGGCGGTCTTCTGCCGCGTCGAGTAGGAGAACGCATGCGCGCGGCGTGGCGGCCGATCCTGTCTGCGCTGGCCCTCGCGCTCGCGCTGGGCTCGGCTTTCGCGCAGGGCGCCAAGCAGTCTTCGCCGGTCGACACGCCACCCGAGCAGCTCAAGCCGGGCCAGTTCATCTGGTCGCCGGAGGCGGTTCCCGCCGGGCCGTTGGTGATGGTGATCAGTCTCGACGAGCAACGGGCCTATCTTTACCGCAACGGCCTGCGCATCGGCGTGAGCACCGTGAGCAGCGGCAAGCGCGGCAAGGAAACGCCGACCGGCGTTTTCACCATCCTGCAAAAGCACAAGGACCATCGCTCGTCCTTGTACGACGACGCACCGATGCCGTTCATGCAGCGGCTGACCTGGGACGGCGTCGCGCTGCACGCCGGCAACCTGCCCGGCTATCCCGCCTCGCACGGCTGCATTCGCCTGCCCTACGAATTCGCCCGGCGCCTGTTCGATCTCACCAGCACCGGCATGACGGTGGTGATCGCCAACGCGGCGCAGCATCGGGCTGAACTGGCGCATCCCGGGCTGTTCTCGCCCGGCGCGCCGGTGGCCGGCAACGTGCCCGAGGTGCCGCGACTGTCTTGGTTCCAGGCGTACCGATGGACGCCGGAGAAATCGCCGGAAGGTCCGCTCACGGTCTTGCTTAGCGTGGCCGATCGCCGGGTGCTGGCCATCCGCAACGGCGTGGAAATCGGGCGCGCGGCGATCGAGGTTGGCGGCGAGGGCCCGATCGGCACCCATGCCTACGTCTTGCTGGCCGGCGATACCGGACAGCCCAGTCCGGTGGTGAGCGGTCGTCCCGGGCGGCTGTGGCAGTCGATACCCCTGCCCGGCTATGCGAGCGAGGCCGGCACGCGCATCGATCCCGCCCTGGTGAACCGCATCACGATTTCGCCGCAGTTCGCCACGTTGGTGTACGACAGCCTGCAGCCGGGCAGCACGGTACTGATCACCGATGCGGCCATCCTGCCGGCGACCACCGGCGAGGTGATGACGGTGATCAGCACGGAAGAAGACGCGCCCCCACCTGGCGAGAACCGGCCATGAAGCCCCTTGCGGCAAGGCTTTGTTAACGCGGCGGGCGTTATTCTGGACATTGTTTCTGTCCCGGAACCCCTCATGCAGCCACGGTCGATCGCTGTTCTCCTCGGGCTGGCCTTGTCGCCGGCCTGGGCGAGCGAACCCGAAGATCTGGCCGGCGCGCTGCACCGGTTGGCACCGGAAAGCGACCCGCGCGTGCTGGCGCTGGCGCTGGAAGCGCGCGCTTGCGCCGCCACCGAATTGGGCCAGGCGCCGTCGCCGCGGCTGGCGGTGATCGACTATTCGCTGCCGTCGACCGAAGCGCGATTGTGGGTGTTCGATGTGGCCACGCGTCGCCTGCTCTTTCGCGAGCACGTCGCGCACGGCCAGGGCACCGGCGAGAACCTCGCCCGCCATTTCTCCAATCATGACGGCAGCCATCAGAGCAGTCTCGGCCTGTTCCGCACGGGCGAAACCTATTTCGGGCACAACGGCTATTCGTTGCGCATGGAAGGTCTCGAGCCCGGCACCAACGACGGCGCCATGGCGCGCGCCATCGTCATGCATGGCGCCGCCTACGTGGATCCGGCGGCAGCCCGTGAACGCGGTCGGCTCGGACGCAGCTGGGGTTGCCCGGCGCTGCGCCCGGAGGTGGCGGCGGCGGTGATCGACAGCCTGAAGGATGGCCAGATGATCTTCGCCTACTATCCCGACAGCGGTTGGCTGGCGAAATCGCCCTTCCTGGATTGCGACAAGCGGCGTGGATTGAGCGCGGCCAAGTAACGCGCCGCACCCGCACACGGATGCGGCACTGCTAGAATCGCCGGCCGCCTCCGAAGGGACCGTTCGTGGACGCCACCGCCCTGCCCGTACGCCGCGCCGCGCTCGCCTTCATCTTCGTCACGGTGCTGATCGACATCCTGTCCTTCGGCCTGATCATCCCGGTGTTGCCACAGCTGCTGAAGCAGTTCATGGGCGGCGATATCTCGCGCGCGACGGTCTGGCACGGTCTGTTCGCCACCGCCTTCATGGTGATGCAATTCTTCAGCTCGCCCATCCAGGGCGCGTTGTCGGATCGTTTCGGTCGCCGGCCGATCATCCTGGTTTCGAATCTCGGCCTGGCCGTCGATTTCCTGATCATGGCGATCGCGCAGACCCTGCCCCTGCTGTTCATCGGCCGATTGCTCTCGGGCATCACCTCGGCCAGCTTCAGCACGGCCAATGCCTATGTCGCCGACGTCACGCCGCCGGAAAAACGCGCCGCCGCCTTCGGCAAGCTCGGCATGGCCTTCGGCCTGGGCTTTACGCTGGCGCCGGTGTTCGGCGCATGGCTGGGCGAGATCAACCTGCGCCTGCCTTTCTACATGGCCGCCGGCCTCGGCTTCGCCAACTTCTGCTACGGGTTTTTCGTCCTGCCCGAATCGTTGGCGCCGGAACATCGTTCCGAGCGTTTCCAGTGGAGCCGCGCCAATCCGGTGGCGTCGCTGAAGTTGCTGCGCGGCCATCCGGAACTGTTCGGCCTCGCCAGCGTCGTCTTCCTGATGGCGATCGCGCATCTGGTGTATCCGACGACCTTCGTGCTTTACGCCGATTATCGTTTCGGCTGGGGCTTGCGGATGGTCGGCTACACCCTGCTGATCGTCGGCGTGCTGACCATCATCGTGCAGGGCGGATTGATCGGACGCATCGTCAAGGCGCTGGGCGAGCGCCACGCGCTGATGTTCGGCCTGGTCTGCGGCACCCTGGGCTTCTTCTTCTACGGCCTGGCGCCCACCGGCTACTGGTTCTGGGCGGCCATGCCGCTGGCCGCACTCTGGGGCGTGGTCAATCCGGCGGCGCAGGCGATCATGACGCGACATGTGACGGCGCAGGAGCAGGGCCGGCTACAGGGCGCCGTCGGCAGCATGAACTCGATCGCCGGCATCATCGCGCCGACGCTGTTCACGCAAACGCTGGCGGCCGTCGCCCAGGCGCATGTGCATACGTTCTGGGCCGGCGCGACCTTCTGGCTGGCCGCGGCCATGGTCGGCATCGGCGGCATCGTCGCCTGGCGCGTGACGCGCGGCGAATAGTGGCGCTGGCGTAGGATAGACGCGCAACCGGAGAGCGAGCATGAGCGACAAGCCCACCCGCGAACAGGCCGAAGCCGCCGTTCGCACCCTGCTCAGCTGGGCCGGTGAGAACCCGGCGCGCGAGGGATTGCTCGACACGCCCAAGCGCGTGGTCGAGGCCTATGGCGACTGGTTCTCCGGTTATGGCGAAGATCCCGAAGAGTTCCTGCGCCGCACGTTCGAGGAAGTCGCCGGCTACGACGAGATGATCGTGCTGCGCGACATCGAATTCGAATCGCACTGCGAACACCACATGGCGCCGATCATCGGCCGCGCCCACGTCGGTTACCTGCCGGACGGCAAGGTCGTCGGCATCAGCAAGCTGGCGCGCGTGGTCGAAACCTACGCCCGGCGTTTCCAGGTGCAGGAGAAGATGACGGCGCAGATCGCCCGGTGCATCGAGGACGTGCTGCAGCCGCGCGGCGTCGCCGTAGTGGTGGAGGCGGCGCACGAATGCATGACCACGCGCGGCATCCACAAGCGCGGCGTCAGCATGGTCACTTCGAAGATGCTGGGCGCGTTTCGCGAGGACGCGCGCACCCGCACCGAGTTCCTGCAATTCATCGGCATGCAGCACGGGCGTTGAGCCCGGGGGTATGATGGGCAGCGCGCCCCTGGAATGGCCTGGACCGCACCGATGACCGCTTCCGACAACGAGTTGCAGACCTTGAAGGCGCGGCTGCAGCAGGCGCTGCAGGACGTCGAGGACGCCGAACACGCGCGCGACAAGGCCAACCTCGCGCGCATGAAGGTCGCCGGCCAGCTCAACACCCTGCAGAAGAGCCTCGCGGCTGCGGCGCCCGACGGCAGCGCTTCCGGCGACCCGCAGACCGCGGCGCTCGAGCGCATCGAGTGGCTGGCCGTGCACGGCAAGCCGGATCCCGAGGCCGCGATCGCGGCCAAGGCCGCCGAGATGGAAGCGCCGATGCCCAGTCGCGCCGTACTCGAAGCGGTGCACGCGGGCGAGCGGATGTTCAACAAGGAACAGCTCGAATTCACCATCGGCGAAGTGATGGTGCTGACCGGCTGGGAAATGACGCCGATCGAATTGCTGGCCAAGGGCCAGCCCTGGCTGGCCGAGCAGGTGCTCAAGCACCAGGGCTCCATCGCCTAGCGCGGATGCTGCCCGTCACGCGCGCCGCGCTTTCGTTCGCACTGCTCGGAAGCCTCGGCCTGCTGCCGTTGGCCGTCGATGCGCGCACCGTGTACCGCTGCGTTCGCGATGGCAGCGTCAGTCTCGCCACCGCGCCCGAACCGGGCTCGAAGTGCAAGGCGATGGAGATCGACGACAACGCGGCGAAGCTGCCCAACCTCTGGGGCAACATCGGCAAGCACAGCGGCACCTTGTACGAACGCTGGCAGGACGG
>CAYWHO010000047.1:0-1383 GCA_964458195.1 uncultured Arenimonas sp. | reverse complement strand
GCGGAAACGCGCGAATACGTCGCCCGCGTGCTCGCTCTGCACGAGCAATACCGCAAGGCTCTGGCGAAGAAGAAAAACGGCGGTTGATCCGCGGTCGGCGTCAGCGCGTGGCGACCAGTACGCCGACGCTGTCGGCTTCCTGGTAGATGGCGTTGTTGGCCGCTACTTGCGCGAACTGGTTCAGGGCATTGCGCGCGACCCCGCTGTAGGCGATGGCGACGACCCAGCGGGCCTGCAGATTGGGGGCCTGGTAGTTCTGGATCTTCACCATGTCCTGTTGCGCGGCGGGCAACAGGGCGGCCCCGGCGTTGGTCGCGCTCTCCACCTTCAGTTCGATCGCGTACGAGCCGTTGGCGTCGCCGGCGAGCACGTCCAGGCTCTGCGCGGCATAAGGCGCGGGATAGGGGACTTCGCGCGCGGCGGAATCGCCGCGAAGCCGCAGCAGCACCACCAGCTCCACTTGTTGCCATATTTCCCAGGCGGCGCCGGTGCTGATCGCCTGGGCGATGTGCGATCGGTCGATGATGAGCATGTTGACGATGTCGGTGTTGATCACGGGGTTTCTCCGGAACGTGGCGATTGGGCCCGCGACCCGTCGCGCGGGCCGCGGGCGGGCGGGGACGCCTCAGATGTTGAGGTTGCCGATCTGCGTGTTCGCGTTGTTGCCGAGCTTGGTGATGACCGTGGTGCTGACCTGGTCCCAGATGTCCTCGTCCAGCGTCATCGTCTGCGTGCCGTACTTCAGCGTGACGCTCGAGCTGTTGTAGTTGGTCCAGAGGAACTCGGTGGTCGTTTCCGACGTGGTGAAGGTGAAGGCCGAGCAGTTCATCGCCAGCGTGTTGCGCGCCCCGTTGCTGTCGGTGACGGGCACGATCTGGAAGTTGCCGCCGGACGTGCTGTGCGTGTGGCTGTCCCAGATCACGTACCAGGGGTCGTCGGTGCTCAGGTTCTTCAACGCGTCGAGCGCCGCCTCGACCACGGCGACTTCCGGACCGCCGGCGACCGCCGCGGTGACGATTTCGATGATGGCGTTGTTGATGGAGAAGGACGAGCCCGAAGCCTGGTACGTCTGGAAACCGAAAGCCTGCGAATCCCAGCCGCAGATTTGCAGGATCTTGACGTAGTTGGCGTACCAGTTCAGCACCTGGCTGGCATCGTTGCGGTCGTACAAGGTGTCGGAGTTCATCGCCGCCAGCAGGGTGCTGTTGAGCGCTGCGCTGGTGTGGTCGGCGCTGACGCCCGCGGTGAATGCGACCAGGCTGCCGCTGTCGACGTCGGCCTGGCCGCCGGTACTGGCGGCTGCGCGCAGTTTCTGGGCGGCACGATGCGCTTTCGCCGCCTGTACCGCGGCGGCGCTCGGTTGCGGGATCGAAAGCGCCGACA
>CAYWHO010000046.1:0-12552 GCA_964458195.1 uncultured Arenimonas sp. | reverse complement strand
AGCGGCAGATCGAGCTCGTGTCGCCGACGCTCATCGTCGCGGTCGGACGCATCGCCGCGCAGACCCTGCTCGAGACGGACACCCCGCTCGCGAAGCTCAGGGGCCGCGTGCACGGCCTCGGTGCAGGTCGCCGGCCGCTGGTCGTGACCTACCATCCGGCCTACCTGCTGCGCAGTCCGGGCGAGAAGCGCAAGGCCTGGCAGGACCTGCTCTTCGCACGCGAAGTGTTCGAGCGCCTCGCGCGCGGCGAGTCGGTGCTGCCATGAGCGCCGCCCGACCCGAGCCGCACGGTCATCACCAGCGGCTGGTGAAGTTCCGCGCCATGACGCCCGCGGACGTGCCGGCGGTCGGCGCCATCGAGCGGGCCGCCTACGCCTTTCCGTGGAGCGAGGGCATCTTCCGTGATTGCCTGCGCGTCGGTTACCTGTGCCGGGTGGCCGACATCGACCGCGCGGTCGTGGCCTACGGCATCGTCGCGATGGGCGCCGGCGAGTCCCACATCCTGAACCTCTGCGTGCGCGGCGACCTGCGCGGCCACGGCATCGGGCGCCAGATGCTCATGCTGCTGCTCGAAAGGGCCCGCCAGGCGGGCATGGAGTCGACGTTCCTGGAAGTGCGGCCCTCGAACCCGCTCGCCATCGCCCTGTACCAGTCGGTCGGCTTCGTGCAGGTCGGGCTGCGGCGCGACTATTACCAGGCCGAGCAGGGCCGCGAGGATGCACTGGTGCTCAAGCTCGCCCTCGGGCCGGCCGAGCCGGTCCGGCCCGCCTGATAGAATCGCGGCCCCGTCCGACACCCGCCACCCCGACCGATGAGCCCGCTTCGCGACGAAATTGCGCGCCGCCGCACCTTCGCCATCATCCCAGCCTCGATCGGACCGCGTGTTGCAGGTCGCGACAACCAGGGTCTGACGACGTGCGAAGGGGCTTGTTCTACGGCGTTTCGTAAATGAATGCCGAAACCGGTGACTGAACGATTGGGAAACGCGCTGAAGGGGTTTCCATCGTCACCCCTGCACTGTCTCTGTCGCCGCAGTGCGGAGGGTAGAAGAGTCGGGGAGACGGCTGGACGGGAAGTACGAGTGGAAAGGTCGGCGCCAGTGTCGTGAAATGAGTTTGGTGCGCGGTTCGATTCCGTTCCGTGCGGAGGATGTCACGCCTTGGCCCCTGATGTGTTGTGCAACGATGTGCGACGTGAAGCCCCTGCGGGCGCTCGCCGGCTCAGTCCATAGGGGGCAACATGGAACCATCAGGCACCACCATGCAAGGCCTCTCAGACGCGTTCGTGCGCTTCTTCTGCGCGGCGACAGGATTGGGACAGCCTTATTGCTATCAGCAGCGCCTTGCCGTCAATCCCTGGCCCGACCTGCTCGACGTGCCAACCGGTATGGGCAAGACGGCTGCCGCGACGCTGGCGTGGCTATGGAAGCGCGGCTGGCGCGAAGGCGGCCGCCAAAGTGCCAGTGACATCGATGCCGCGACTCCACGCCGTCTGGTCTGGTGTTTACCGATGCGGGTGCTGGTCGAGCAGACACGCGACAATATTGAAGGCTGGCTGCAAAGACTCGAAATCTACGGTGCAACGGCGGGCATCGGCAAGGTATCCGTCCATGCATTGATGGGAGGCGAGGACGACCTCGATTCCTGGGCCGAGCACCCGGACGAGGACATGATCCTGATCGGCACCCAGGACATGCTACTTTCTCGAGCGCTGATGCGCGGCTACGGCATGAGCCGCTACCAGTGGCCGATCCACTTTTCCCTGCTGCACAACGACTGCCTGTGGGTGTACGACGAGGTGCAGTTGATGGGCGCCGGACTTGCGACTTCGGCTCAACTCGAGGCCTTTCGACGCTGTTTCGCGCTGGCCAGGACCAGCCGTTCGCTGTGGGTGTCGGCGACCCAGCGCCCCGAATGGCTGGCGACGGTAGACCTGCGGCCGCACGCAGACTCATTGCAACGCCACACGATCGGTGATGCGGACCGGCAACAGGCTGGCGAGCGTCTGAACGCCGTCAAGTCACTGCAAGCAACCACGCTTCGTCTCGACAAGGAAAACAGCAAGAAGGACAACGAGCTGTACCTCGATACACTGTGCACGGAGGTGCTCAATCAGCACGACGCGAGCGCGCAGACCCTCGTCATCCTCAACAGCATCAGCCGTGCGCAACAGCTCCTTCAACTGCTGCGCAAAGAGCGAGCGCACAAGACCGATCTGCTGATCCACGCTCGCTTTCGCTCGGCCGAGCGCACCGAACAGATACGCAGATTGCGCGATGAGTCCGGTGTCGATCGCATCGTTGTCGCGACGCAAGCCATCGAAGCCGGTGTCGACATTTCCTCCAAAGTGTTGTTCACCGAGCTGGCGCCGTGGGCTTCGCTGGTGCAGCGCTTCGGCCGCTGCAATCGCGACGGCAAGCACAACGACGACGGCGCGCGTGTCTTCTGGATCGACATCGAATCCGACAACACGCTGGTGCTCCCCTATACCGGCGACTCGCTGGATGCCGCGCGCGCAAAGCTTGCGACGCTTGCGGACGCCAGTCCGCAGACATTGCCGCCGATCGACGAGGCTCGTCCGCTCACGCCCGTACTGCGACGCAAGGATTTCCTGGATCTGTTCAACACCGACCCCGACCTTTCCGGATTCGACGTCGATGTTTCCGACTACATCCGCGACAGCGGCACGCCCGGCGTACATGTGTTCTGGCGCGAATTCGAGAATGATCCCAACGAGCCAGAACCCCAACCGCGCCCTGTTCGCACCGAGTTGTGCCCAGCCTCGATTGGACAGATCACGGCCTTTTCCAGGCGAAAGGACGTCACGCTCTGGAGCTGGGACACGCTGGATGGTGAGTGGGTAAAGCTCGGGCGCGCCCCGCGCCCTGGCATGGTGCTGCTTGCACGCAGCAGCGACGGCGGGTACGACGCGGCTATCGGTTTCGATGCCGACGTCAAGGAGCCCGCAACACCTCTCGCATCGCCTGCGACCGATCGCGAAAGCGAGCGCGACTACTCAGATGATAGGCGTTCACGACAGAACCGTCCGGTGCTGCTCGCTGAGCACCTCGCGCACGTCGCCGAGCACGCCGCTCGTCTGTGCTCCGCGGTCGGTGAGTCGAACCATAGGGACGCGGTGGTCCGTGCAGGTCGCTGGCACGACCTCGGCAAACTGCACGCGGTGTTCCAGCAATCCATGTACCGCTGCCGCCTGCCCGCCGATCCGGTGCAGCCGCTCGCCAAATCCGATTGCGCAGGGCCAATGCGACACGGGCGCCCCTATTTTCGCCATGAACTCCCTTCCATGCTCGGCTGGCTGGCCCAGCACGATGGCGAGCCGGAAGCCGACCTCATCGCCTACCTGATCCTTGCCCACCACGGAAAGGTGCGCATGAGCTTACGCGCGATGCCCAGCGAACAGGCCGGCGCCGACGTCAAGCGCTTCGCCCGCGGCATCCGTGAGGGTGATGCGCTGCCTGCGCTGGAGTTCGACGGCGAGCACAGCGCCCCCACCACGCTCAAGCTCGCGCTCATGGACATCGGCCTCGGCGATCAAGGTCCGTCCTGGAGCGAACGTGCCCTGCGGCTGCTGGATCAGCTCGGTCCGTTCCGACTTGCCTGGCTGGAAACCCTGGTACGCCTGGCTGACTGGCGCGCCTCGGAGGCCGAACAGCTTGAACCTCCTGACGGACGCTTACACAATGCCACTCATGAACTGGATCGATGCCATCAAGCACTGGCGCAGCCTGTCACGGGCGGAACAGCAGCGACGGGCGCTGGCGAGTCTGCCGCGCAAGGTGGCGCGCAGCATGGCCTTCGAGGGCGAACCGGTGGATCAGGCGATGCTGGAAGCCGAACTCAACCGCCTCACGCAGCAACCCGCTACGTCGACACCACGCTCGGCATCCTGAGCTACGTCGAACTGGCGCCGCACCTGGCGCGCCGCGTCGAACAGACTCAGTACGCAATCCGGCAAGGCGAGCTGGGCGACCAGCTCGACGAGCGTCTCCTTCTCGAACTGCATCAACGCATCTGCGGTGAACTGACACCAACTTTCGCCGGCCGCTGGCGTAGTCAGGAAGTCGTTGTCGGCCAGCACCGCCCGCCCTTGCCCCATCTCGTTCCGCAGGTCATGCGCGACTACGTGCTCGATCTTCGAGCGCGCATCGAGGCATTGCCGCACGAAGCGAGCGACCTCTTGCTGGAATTGCTCGCCTTCGCCGAAGGACGCCTGCTCAGTATCCATCCCTTTGCCGACTTCAATGGCCGCACTACGCGCGTGTTCATCGACTGGCTCACGCGTCGCCTCGACCTGCCCGATGTCGACCCGACGCCTGATGAGGGTGCAGCGACGGATCAGTATCTCGCCGCCCTGCGCGCTGCGGATCGGCACAACTGGCAGCCGCTGATGGCGGTGTGGCGCGAGCGTTTGCAGCAGGGAGGCAATCCATGAACGAGATCGTACTGGAAGGCTGCACGGCAACGCCGTTGGCCAGCTTTCTCAAGGGCCTGGGTGTACTGCGCTTGCTGTCGTCGAAGTACCCGGAAACGCGCGGTGCATGGCGTGGCGACCGTTTCGTGCTCACGACGTCACTTGATCGTGCGGGTGTCGAGCAGTTCTTTCTCAGTGACTATGCACCGACGCCGATCATGGCGCCGTGGAACGGAGGCAGCGGTTTCTACGATAAGGACAACAAGGATGCCTTGCTGCGCGTAGTACAGAGCGAGGATCCGCGATTGCGCGACTACCGGACGAGTCTTGCGATCGCCGAATCCGAACTTCAGGGATATGACCGCGCAGCCAGTCCCAAGGGCAATGACAAAGTGCGCCTCTTGACCGCGATCCGTGGCCAGCTCCCGGATACGGCCCTCGGTTGGTTTGATGCCTCGGTGCTGCTGGCGGGCGAGTCACCACAGTATCCACCGCTTCTGGGTACCGGTGGCAACGATGGCCGACTCGACTTCACCAACAACTTCATGCAGCGCGTACTCGATGTTCTTCCTTCAATAGACGGAGTAACAACGCAGACCACGCTTGAGTGGCTGCGAACGTCCTTGTTCGGCACGACAGCGCCCGGACTGGCCAAGAGCTCAATTGGGCAGTTCTCACCCGGCCAGGCGGGTGGGCCAAATGCTGGAACCGGTTTTGATTCGGACGCCGCCATCATTCCCTGGGATTTCGTACTCATGATCGAGGGCGCGCTGCTGTTTGCCGCCGCCGCGGTACGACGCAACGCCGACGATCCCTCGGGCGTGCTGAGTTACCCCTTCACGGTTCGCGCTGTCGGCGCCGGAGCGGGAAGCCTTGGCGAGGGCGACGTGGGCAGCGCACGCGGCGAACTGTGGATGCCGCTGTGGACACAACCCGCGACGCACGCGGAGGTGCAGGCACTGATGAGCGAAGGTCGAGTGGCGATGGGACGCAAGCCCGCCAGAGACGCGCTCGACTTTGTGCGCGCCGTACAGCATCTGGCCGCTTATCGTGGCGTGCGCAGCTTCCAACGCTACGGTCTCCTGATGCGCTCCGGCAAAGCTTACCTGGCCACCCCGCTCGCACGCGTCGAGGTCAGCGAGGCGCCGACTTCATCTTGGCTCGACGAACTGGATGCCAACGGCTGGCTGGAGCGTTTTCGTCGTTTTGCCAACGACGCCAACACGGCTGTCCGTTTCAAGACGCTCCGCAAGCGCCTCGAAGACCGGTTGTTCGCACTGGCGGGACGGATTCCGAGCAAGCCGGAAGCGCAGGCGTTGCTGACTCTGCTTGGCGGAGTTCAGTCGGCGCTCGCGGTGAGCAGCAGGGCGCGCGAGGCTGTTCGCCCCTTGCCACGGCTTTCCGAACGTTGGGTGATCGCCGCCGATGACGACACGCCAGGTTTCCGCATCGCCAAGGCGCTGGCGGGACTCCGCGGTGCCAAAGGGCAGCCATTGCCGTTGCGAGCGCTGCTGTTTCCGGTCCATCGTCGGTTCGACCAATGGCTGACTCCGGACGCCGGCGAGAAGAACCGCACCTGCGACGGTGCGCAAGGCCGCCTGATCGACACCCTGCCGACGTTGCTTCAGCGCCGCCTGTGGCTGGCGGAACGTCTCGACATGGGCGAGAAGCCGCTGGACAGCGCGGCAGGGGCGACTCTTGATGACATCGCAGCGTTCCTGCGCGACGACAGCATGGATGCGCGCATCAACGATCTGCTGCCCGGTCTGGCGCTGTGTGACATCCCCGAGGACGTCGATCGCAGTGCGGGCAACGGCGGTGTTCCCGCCGCGTTCGCGCTGTTGAAGCTTGCGTTGACGCCCATGCGCACGCTGCGTTCACTCGATGTGCTGGCCGAAGGACAGCGCCTGCCCGTGCCCGCCGGCATGCTGGCGCAGCTTGTCGCTGGCAATCATGACAATCGCGCCGTGACCGCTGCGTGGCGACGTCTGCGAGCGTCCGGTCTGTGGCCTCTGTTCACTCCCGGCGCGCTGCCGACGCTGGCCGGCGTTCATCCCAGGCGCGCCGCGGCCGCCCTGCTGATCCCGCTGCGCTTCGGCGCCACCGCCGCGCTGGCGCGCACAGTGTTGAAACAACCCGAAACAGAATCCGTCTGACAGCGCCCATCAAGGAGAATAACGATGAGCCTCGATCTGTCCGCCCTCGCCAACGCCCCACGCCTGCTTCTGCGTGCCAGGTTGAAGCCCTTGCAGGGCACACGCTTCCAGCCCACGGGCTTTCCCGAGATCGGCGCCGCCCAGTATGAAGGTCCTGACGGCACGCCCACGCTTCTCGTCGAATCAGCGCAGAGCATGGCAAACCGCATGGAAGCCGTGTGCTGGGACAGGGTCGCCGACGACTGGGTGGCGCCACTCAAGGGCCTGTCGGTCATCAAGGTCAAGGACAAGGCCGGTCAGCCACTGACCAACTCGGTGCTGGAGGCTCATCGCATCAATTCGCCGTACATCCTTGAAGGCAATGACAGGACTGTGTCTGACAAGTTGAAAGTAGAGCTCGCCGACATGGAGGAAGGCCTCGTCGACCTACGCAAGCTGGCACGCGTACTGCTCTGTCTCGACATTAACGCCTTGCTGCATGGCGTATTCCTGGCCAAGAAGGAACTGGCCGGCGGTCGACTGCGCCTGCCACGCGCGCTGTCGGGTTTCATAGAGGCCACCGGCACCAGAGTTGCAGCGAGCGGCGGTGTCAAGAACGACCTGGTCAATCCTTCGGGTGATACGTCCAGGGGTTTCGGCAACGTGCCGTTCTCCCGCGACGAGTTTGTTTCGCCGGACATTGCTGCCTACTTCAATCTCGATATCGCACAGCTGCGCGGTTACGGTTTCAAGCAGCCGGTGGTCGACCTGCTGGTCGCGTTGTCGCTCTACAAGATTCGCGCCTTCCTCGACACTGGCCTGCGTCTGCGCACTGCCTGCGATCTGGAATGTGAAGGGCTCGACGTTCAGCGACCGCGCGGTTTCCAAGTACCGACGCTGGATGCGCTCGGGCACGCCTTGCCCGATCTGATCGATGCTGCCTCCGCCGATGCACAGTTTCAGTCCACTACAGTGACCTACACCGGCGGTGGCAGGCAGAAGAAGGACAGAAAAGCCAAGGATGACGCTGATGCAAGTAGTGATGATGGGGAATAACCGTGCTTGCGCTGTCCTTCACTTTCCCTGCCGGGCGCTATCACGCCACGCCCTGGGGTCGTCACGTCAATGAAGGCGCGGTGGCGTGGCCACCCGAACCGTGGCGCATCTTGCGTGCGTTGATCGCAACCTGGCACCACAAGCTCAAGCACGGTGGACAGTACAGCGAGGCGACGCTCGGGGCACTGATCGAGTCACTTGCTGCAGAGTTGCCGGAGTACGCCCTTCCTGCTGCCAGTCACAGCCACACGCGGCACTACATGCCACAGTTCGCGGCGGGCAAGACGTCCCTGGTATTCGACGCCTTCACCGCCATCGACCGCGCGGACCCGCTTGGCGTTACATGGCCGAACGTCGAACTGCCCGACGATCAACGCTCGCTGCTGGATGATCTTCTTGCCGTCATGGGCTATCTCGGCCGCGCCGAGTCCTGGGTTGAAGCCAGACGTATCGACGGGGCGCCGACGGCCAACTGCCAGCCCGGCGATAACGCCGTCGATACGGATACTGGCGAGATCAAGGGTGAACTCGTGACGCTCTACGCGCCGTTGTCGTCTGCCGAGTATCAGGTGCTGCGAGGCCGGTTTCTCATCGACAAGAAGGCGCAAAAGAAACTGGGCGCCACCTTGCCGGAGACACTGCTCGACGCGCTCAGCGTCGAGACCGGCGACCTGCGCAAGCTCGGCTGGAGTCAGCCGCCTGCGGCACGCAAGGTGAGCTACCTGCGACCGCTTGATGCACTGAGACCCAAGCCCGCCATTCGCCGAGCACAGGCGACTGCGGCTACGGCCGTCAATTTCATCTTGAGCGGCAAGCCGCTGCCGCGCGTGGAAGACAGCCTGCGCATCGGTGAGCTCATGCGTATCGCGACCATGGCTCAATGC
Source organism: uncultured Arenimonas sp. (assembly GCA_964458195.1). GTDB lineage: Bacteria > Pseudomonadota > Gammaproteobacteria > Xanthomonadales > Xanthomonadaceae > Arenimonas. The sequence goes on along the minus strand of CAYWHO010000046.1, from coordinate 4,046 downwards.
AGGCGTGCCTTCGGCGAGGACCGCATCCCACCCATCTTTTCCGGGCACAATCTGCCGCCGGGTAACCGCCACCGCCACGCCTTTTATCTGCCCTGGGACAGCAACGACGATGGCAAGCTCGACCGCGTACTGGTCTACGTGCCAGATGGCATGAGCGACGGCGAGCAACGCGCCCTTGCCAAGGTGCAAGGACTGTGGGAGCGCGGCGGTACCGAGTGGCGATTGGTGCTTGAAGGCAGCGGTGCCCCCGATGTGGCGGCGAGACTCACTCGATCCAGCACAACCTGGGAATCCGTAACGCCTTACCTGCACCCCTGGCACGTCAAGAAGCGGCTCAGCATCGAAGGCCAGATCCGGCGCGAGTGCCGCGAACGCGGCATTCCTGAACCCGTTGCCATAGAGACCCTGGACGAAGTGGATGTCGGCAAGGGCCGCACGCGTCGCCCAATCCACTTCCACCGGATCCGCAGCCGCCGGGGTCTGACCCAGCCCGACCCCGTCGGAAGCTTCCGGCGTCTCACGTTTCCGGACCCCATCGGTGGCCCACTGGCGCTGGGCTTCGGATGCCACTACGGACTGGGACTATTCAGGCCTCTGGGCTGAACCGATGACGGAACACTCGGCTGCGTTGCGCGCCAACCGGCCATGCGCAACTCGCGTGCCGGTTGCATCCCCGCCCAGATTGTGCGTGACTTGCGTCGAGCTTCTGACATTCGGCCGATATCCTGGCTGAAAGACGGCCCGTTGTCGCGGACTCATGGCGTCGCACGCTGTCATGTTGCGTGTCGGCCCGGAAACCGTGAGTTGTGCGCATGGACGAAGAGGTGCTGCATCAACAGGACCTGCCGTTGCGGGTCCCGGAGCTGTCCGGCGACCTGCCATTGCTGCCGGCGAGGATGGTCAACGAGTACCAATACTGTCCGCGGCTCGCATACCTTGAATGGGTGCAGGGCGAATGGGCGGAGTCCTCCGATACAGTTGAGGGCCGTTACGCGCACCGCCGCGTCGACAAGCCCGGTGGCGATCTGCCGGCCGCAATCGACGAGCATGATGACCGCCTTCACGCCCGCTCGATCACGCTCTCCGCGAGTCGTCTGGGCTTGATCGCGAAGATGGATCTGGTGGAAGCCGAGGGTAAATCCGTCACGCCGGTGGACTACAAGCGCGGTAAGCGACCGCACGTGCCGCGCGGTGCCTACGATGCGGAGCGCGTGCAGTTGTGTGTGCTGGGACTGATTCTGGAGGAGCACGGCTATTCCTGCGACGAAGGCGTGCTGTACTTCGTCGCGAGTCGCGAACGCGTACGAGTCGAGTTCGACGCCGAACTGAGAGCACTCACGCGCAATGCCATCGACGGGTTGCGACTCGTGGCCGCCGGAGGACAGATCCCGCCGCCACTGGAGGACAGTCCAAAGTGTCCGCGCTGTTCGCTGGTGGGCATCTGCCTTCCGGACGAGGTGAACTCGCTCCACAAGCAGGGGATTTCACCGCGCCCCCTCGCGGTGGCTCGTGACACCGCATTGCCACTGTATGTTCAGGCGCGCGGTGCCAAAGTCGCCAAGAAAGGGGAGACGCTGGAAATCACCGTGGAGGACCAGCCCGTGCAGACGGTGCGTCTCGTCGACGTCTCGCAGCTCGCCCTGCTCGGACAGGTTTACGTCACCACACCCACGATGCAGGAGTTGATGAGTCGCGAGATCCCCATCTCGTGGCATTCCTTCGGAGGCTGGTTCATGGGGCACACGGTTGGCACCGGACACAAGAATGTCGAGATCCGGACCGCGCAGTATCGGGCGAGCTTCGATGAGCAGGCGTGCCTGCGACTGGCGAAAGGACTGGTAGCCGCGAAGATCCACAACCAGCGAACACTGCTTCGGCGGAACTGGAAAAGCGGTGCAACACCGGATGGCGTCGTCGATGGCTTTCAGCAGGACCTGCGCGGTGTACGACGTGCGCAGAACCTCGGGGAGTTACTCGGTACCGAGGGTCAGGCCGCCGCGCGCTTCTTCGGCAATTTCTCGCAGATGATCAGCCACGGCGACGACGATACGTTGCGCTTCGACTTCGAGAAGCGCAATCGACGGCCACCGACCGACCCCGTCAATGCCTTGTTGTCCTATGGCTACGCGTTGCTGACACGCGCCTGGACGGTCGCCCTGACCGCGGTGGGCTTCGACGCATATCGGGGCTTCTATCATCAACCGCGCTACGGCAGGCCCGCACTGGCGCTGGACATGATGGAACCGTTCCGACCGCTGATCGCGGACTCGAGCGTCATTCAAGCCATCAATAACGGTGAAGTCCGACCCTCCGACTTCATCAGCGTGGCAGGAAGCGTCGCACTCACGGACGACGGCCGAAAGCGGTTCATTGCAACGTTCGAACGGCGCATGAGCCACGAAATTACCCACCCGTTGTTCGGCTACAAGGTGAGCTACCGCAGGCTGCTGGAGCTGCAGTCTCGTCTGTTGAGTCGCCACCTGCTGGGGGAGATTCCCGAGTACCCGAACTTCACGACGCGCTGACATGACGGAGGAACATCTCTACATCGTCACCTACGACATTGGCGACCAGAAACGCTGGCGCCGTATGTTCAATATCATGAACGGATATGGTCAATGGCTGCAGCTGTCGGTGTTCCAATGTCGAATGACCCGCCAGCGTCACGCCGAACTCATTGCCTTGGTCGATGGCATCATTCATCACGGTGAGGACCACGTTCTGCTCATCGACGTCGGCCCGGCCGAGCACGTCGACCCGCGGGTGGTAAGCTTGGGGAAGGACATCGAGCCTCTGGTCCGGGAACCTGTCATTATCTGACCTGCCGACGCCCGCGAGCGCTGCAGTGGTGGCTCAAATGGCAGCGAGCGCTCGCAATCCAGTAGCTCTTTGAAAACATGGTTGTTTTGAGTCGATGGAGCAGCCCAACGGGGGGTTGGGTATTGTTGCACGGCGATATTTTCCGCAGCCCTCGCGCACTCCGGGAAAAACCGATGTGCTGCGCGAGTTTGCACGCGGACGGTTTCCGCAGCGGCAACGCTGCGGCCTCATTGAAGCATGTGATGCACGGTCTCATGTGCTGACAACGGCCGAGTTTCCGCAGCGGCAACGCTGCGGCCTCATTGAAGCCTCGCCCTCTACATGAACCCAGGGGCGGGCCACGATTAGTTTCCGCAGCGGCAACGCTGCGGCCTCATTGAAGCCAGTCGCCGGGATGTTGTCCTCGGCCCAAAGCTGCGCAGTTTCCGCAGCGGCAACGCTGCGGCCTCATTGAAGCCTCGGCAGTCTCTTCGGCAAGGGCGGATTCGATGCGGGTTTCCGCAGCGGCAACGCTGCGGCCTCATTGAAGCGGCGCGGCGGCGAGCGGCGTCATCACGCTCTCGGGCACGGTTTCCGCAGCGGCAACGCTGCGGCCTCATTGAAGCGTCTGCACGAAGCCGGAGCGGGCGGCATAACTCGACCGGTTTCCGCAGCGGCAACGCTGCGGCCTCATTGAAGCATCGAAGGTCTCCTAGGTCAGAAGGGAATGTCGTCAGTTTCCGCAGCGGCAACGCTGCGGCCTCATTGAAGCCATTGAGCGTGTAGAGCGGCTCGATGGACTCGTTCAGGTTTCCGCAGCGGCAACGCTGCGGCCTCATTGAAGCATGCCGAAGAGCGAGGATTTCGCCACGGCGATCGCCAGTTTCCGCAGCGGCAACGCTGCGGCCTCATTGAAGCGCGGCGAGCAGCGGGAACGCCGTGCGCACGAGCTGTGGTTTCCGCAGCGGCAACGCTGCGGCCTCATTGAAGCTCTGCCGCCACTTGAGCCAATCGTTGACGCTCATCTTGGTTTCCGCAGCGGCAACGCTGCGGCCTCATTGAAGCTTGCCGAGCAATTCGCCGGCCTTGATGAATCGGCCTGGTTTCCGCAGCGGCAACGCTGCGGCCTCATTGAAGCTAGTCCGCCGCCGAGCGACGCTGCGCAAAGCCTTGCGTTTCCGCAGCGGCAACGCTGCGGCCTCATTGAAGCAGGTACATCTCAGCCACGCAGCGCCACCAGGGCCGCG
>CAYWHO010000045.1:300-12743 GCA_964458195.1 uncultured Arenimonas sp. | reverse complement strand
TCAACTTCAAGGGCCAGGACCAGCAGAAGATGGTCGGCTCGCTCTCGGGCGGTGAACGCGGCCGCCTGCACCTCGCCAAGACCCTGCTGCAGGGCGGCAACGTGCTGCTGCTCGACGAACCCTCGAACGACCTCGACGTGGAAACCCTGTGCGCGCTCGAAGACGCGCTGCTGGAGTTCCCCGGTTGCGCGATGGTCATCTCGCACGACCGCTGGTTCCTCGACCGCATCGCCACGCATATCCTGGCCTTCGAAGGCGACTCGCACGTCGAATTCTTCCCCGGCAACTACAAGGAATACGAGGAAGACAAGAAGCGCCGCCTCGGCGAGGAAGGCGCCAAGCCGCATCGCCTGCGTTTCAAGGCATTGAAGTGATCTGCTCCCTCCCCTGCCTGCAGGGGAGGGCCGGGGAGGGGTTGAACTGGCAAGACCGGAGGCGGCAATGACGTTCACGCAATCGCTGCGCAAGCGCTGGATCGATGCCGATACCCTCGTCTGCGTCGGCCTCGACCCCGAACCGGCGAAATTCCCGGCGCCGCTGCGCGACCATCCCGATGCCGTGTTCGAATTCGGTCGCGCCATCGTCGACGCCACCGCCGACCTGGTTTGCGCCTTCAAGCCGCAGATCGCCCACTTCGCCGCGCTCGGCGCCGAACACGCGCTGGCGCGATTGATCGAACACATCCACGCCAACCATCCCGGCGTGCCGGTGATCCTCGATGCCAAGCGCGGCGACATCGGCAGCACGGCGCAGAACTACGTCATCGAGGCTTTCGATCGTTACGGCGCCGACGCGGTGACGGTCAACCCCTATCTCGGCCGCGATTCGGTGCAACCCTTCCTCGACCGCAGCGACAAGGGCGTGATCGTCCTGTGTCGCACGTCGAACCCCGGCGCCGGCGACCTGCAGGATCTCCTGATCGACGGCCGGCCGCTGTATCGGCATGTTGCCGAGAAAGTCGCGAACGAATGGAATGCCAACGGCAATTGCGCCCTCGTCGTCGGCGCGACCTGGCCGCAGCAGCTCGCGGAAGTTCGCGCGGCCGTCGGCGACCTGCCCTTCCTGGTGCCGGGCGTCGGCGCGCAGGGCGGCGACGTCGATGCGCTGGTCGCGAACGCGAAGACCAACGACGGTACGGGCCTGATGGTCAGTTCTTCGCGTGCGATCCTGTACGCGAGTCCGGGCGAGGACTTCGCCGACGCCGCGCGCGCCGCCACCCTGCTGCTGCGCGACCAGATCAACCGCAACCGCTGATTCCGCGGCTCGGCCTCAGGGGCGACGCCACAAGGCGCGCGGCAAGGTCAACACGAAGTGCGCCCAAAGCGCGAGCCGCAAGCCCGTACGCCGCGGTTCCTCGATGCCCTCGTCCTCGAACTTCTCGAAGTAGCGCCAGAAGCTGCGGTACTTCTGCCAATGCACCCAGAGCGGTCGCGCGCGGCTGGAAACGCCGCGCACATGCGTGGTCTTGAGCTTGTTGGCGATGCGCACCTCGTAACCGGCGGCACGTACGCGCCGGCACAGGTCGAGGTCCTCGAAATGCAGCAGATAGTCTTCGTCGAAGCCGTTGAGCTGCAGGAACAGCCCGAGCGGCATCAGCATCAGCGCACCCGACACAGCCTCGACCACCTGCAAGTCCTCGGCCGGATCGCGGCCCAGGAACCAGTCCGGCGTCCGGCCGAAACCGCGCATGGCCTCGATCAGGGAGGCATCGCGCCGCCGGCTGGCCGGATCCTCCACGCCCGCTTCGTCCACCTGCACGACGCCGAGCAGGCCGGCGCCCGCGCAGTCGATGGCCAGCGTGACGAGGCGTTCGAGCGTGCCGAGTTCGACGAAACAATCGGGATTGACGAAGGCGACCCAGGGCGTGTCGAGCGCACTGGCGCCCTGGTTGCAGGCGGCGGCGAAACCGCGGTTCTCGCTGTTGCGCGACACGCGCACGCGCGGATCGCGGCTGGCGATGGCTTCGGCGCGTGCGGCGGTGTCGTCGCCGGAGGCGTTGTCCACCACGATCACGCGGCGCACCGAAGGTTCGCGCAGGACGCGGCGCAGGCAGTCCTCGATCGTCGAGGCCGATTCGAAACCGACGATGACCACGCCGAGATCGCTGGGCTTGCGGCCGCGCCCCAGGCCGATCAACTGGCCCTGGAACGAATGGCGCGATATGGTCGTCATGGCAGCGGCCCGAACAGGTCGCGTTGCGGCCCCTGCCGGCCGATCTCGGCCATGCGTGCCGACAACTTCTCGCGCCAGACGCGCATCGGATCGTCCATGACGAAACGCGCGACCTGTTCCTGGAACTCCGGCCAACGCACCATCAGCCGCTGCAGATCCTCGCCGCTGGCGCCGGTGGCGGCGCCGCTCGCGTTGACGGCGAATACGCCGGGACAAAAACCGTTCCGCCAGCCCATCGCGGCGGCGCGCCGGGAAAAATCGGCCAGCGCACCGTTCAGCGTGGAAAAACTCTCGGCGTCGAGTCCGCCGAGTTGCCTGACGGCGCGGCCGCGCAGGAACATCGCCACGCCGGCAGCGCCGGGCAGTTCGATATCGGCCGCGTCCGGCCAGGCGGCGGCCGCTTCGGCGATCTCGTCCGGCCGTTCGGGCGGCGCATTGGCCTCGCAAAAAAGCGGATACGACAGGAACTCCGCATCGTTGGACCAGGGCGACAGCGTCGCCAGGCGCGGATCGATCGCCGCCCGATGCAGTCGTTGCAGCCAGCCGCGGGTGCCGCGCATGGCCGGATGCAGCAATACCGCGTCCCGATCCCCGAGCGTGCGCAAAGCCGCATTGCAGGCCGCAACGGGCCCGACTTCGTCCGGGTGGAAGTACCGCGCGACCTGCAAGTGCGTACGCTGGCTCCAGCGTTCGAGCAGGTCGAGGATCTGCGGATCGATCGAGGCGTCGCCGACCAGGCCGACTTCGTCGCGCGAAGCGAGGTCGCGGTCGAGCGAGGCGAGGCAACCGTCGAGTTCGCCGACGGCGTTGCGGAGGCAGACGAGGACGAGGGGGGAATCGTCGGTCATCGGCGCAGTTTAGGGCCTGTTAACGCTCATGGAGCGCGCCACGCCGAACCGGGGGGCGTACAGCACAAGGAAGAACGAGGGAAGGTATGTCGATACCTGACCGAGCGATGACGCCATGCTGGGCGCTCCATGAGCGTTAACAGGCCCCAACCCGCCCGGATGAACGGGCGGCTTACGGAAAGATCGGGGCGGCCCGGATGGCTCAGCGCTGTCCGCCCTGCGCCTGCTTCTTGCGCAGCGGCTCCAGGGCGCGGAAACGCTCGCCGTATTCGTCGGTGAGCTTGCGGGCCTCGGCCGGATCGCGCACGACGGTCGGTGTGATCAGCACCAGCACTTCGCTGCGATTCTGTACGCGCGTCTGCTGGCCGAACAGGCCGCCGATGACCGGGATGCGGCTCAGGTAGGGAATGCCCGAACTGCCCTTGCCGTCCTCGGTCTTGATCAGGCCGGCCAGCATCACCGTCTCGCCGTTCTGCACCGCGACCTCGGTCTTGAGCTTGTTGTTGTCCACGCTGACGTTGCCGCCGATCACCGGGCCGGTGGCCGAGGGCGAGCTGACGTCCTGCACGATCTCCATGAAGACCATGCCGTTCTTGCCCACGCGCGGTTTCACCTTCAGGCTGATGCCGGTCTGGCGGAACTGTACCTGGCTGTAGGTGTTGTCGTTGTTGGTGTTGCCGTCGTTGTTGATGATGGTGCTGGCGACCGGGATCTGCTGGCCGGAATTGAAATCGGCCTCGACGTTGCTGCGCACCAGCACCGACGGCGCCGACAGCACGCGCAGGTCGGAGATCGAGTCGAGCGTGCTCAGGATCGCCTGGGCGCTCGGGCCGAGGAAGGTGAAGCTGGCGCCGTTGGTCGCCGGCTGGATGCTGGTGGAGGTGTTGTGCCAGTCGTTGAAGGTGTTCGTCAGCGGCTGGTTGGCCGCGGGAACCGCATTGCCGAAGAACCAGCTGACGCCGTATTTCAGATCGCCGGTCAGCTTGACCTCGACCACCTGCGCCTCGACATGCACCTGCAGCGGCATGGTGTCGAGCTTCTCGATCGCGCGACGGATCGACTCCCACTGCCCCGGGCTGGCGCGCACGAGCAGCGCATTGCTTTCCTCGACCGCGCTGACGCCGACTTCGCTGCCGCCGATATTCAGGGTCGTGGAAGACGCACCGCCCGCACCCGACGAAGACGGTTCGCTGCCGACTGGCGGCATATCGGTGGTGCGTACTTCGACCGGCTCGAGGCCCGGCATCAACGAGGGCGCGCTGTTGCCGACGTTGCCGCCACCACCGCCGCCATAGACGGAAGCGAGTTGCTGCGCGAGGTCACCTGCCTTCATGTACTGCACGTCGTAGACGTACAGGCGGGCACCGTCGCCGCCGGCATCCATGCGTTCGATCCAGCTCTCGACTTCGCCGAGGTAGCGCGGCTGCGAGGTGATCACCATCACGGCGTTCTGGCTCTCCAGCGGCATGAAACGGAACATGCCCGAGATCGGCGTCTTGCCGCCTTCGCCGAACACCTTCTCCAGCTCGCCGACCATCTTGCCGGCATCGCCGGACTGCAGCGGGAACACGCCGACCGACATACCGGCCAACCAGTCCACGTCGAAGATCTCGACGGTACGCATGTAGTTCTGCAATTCGGCGCGAGTACCGGCCAGCACGATCAGGTTACGCGCGTTGTCGACCTGCACCACGGCACGGTCGCGCGCGTAGGGCTTGAGCAGTTTCTCCATCTCGGTCGCCGAGATGAACTTCAACGGCACCGCGCGCACCTCGAAACCGCGCGCGTTGGCGGCCGGACCGGTGCGCGGCGACAGGTTGCCGGCGACGGCCTGGTCGGCCGGCACCACGTTGTAGCGGCCATCGCTCCAGACCAGGCGGGCGTTGTTCCAGCCCAGCACCATCTCCAGCAGGGACAGCGCCTGCGCCGGACTCACCGGCCTCGGCGTCGCCAGCGTCACCGTGCCCTGCACGCCCGGCGCGATGACGTAGTTCTGCTGCAGCAGATCGCCCAGGATCGCCTTGACGACGGCATGCACCGCCTCGCCTTCGAAGTTGAAGGTCGCCTCGCCCGTCGTACCGAGACTCGGCGGCGGCGCCGATGCGACGCGCTCGTTGATCAGCTGGCCGTTGCCGCGGGTGATGCGCGAGGCCGGCTTGTCGCTTTCGCCGGAGCCGATGGCGGTGCCGTCGGCCGTTTGCGCCGAAGGCTGCAGCAACACCGGATTGCGCTCCATGCGCGGCGCAGTGGCCGTCGCGCAGGCGGTCAGCAAGGCCGACAGGAACATCAGGCTCATCGGCAGGAAACGGGACGATGCTTTCATGGGAATACCGTTAGTCCTTCTTGCTTTGCTGTGCTTCGCGCGCCGCATCGGCACGCATCTGGGCGCGACGCGCCTCGATCCGGCGACGGATTTCCGCCACCTGGTCTTCCTGGGTTTGCGGCGTCGGTTGCGCGGGCCTGTTGGCAGGCGCGGGTTGGGCTACCGGTGTCGCCGGCGTCGCGGGCATCGGTGCGGCCTTGGCGTCCTGGGCCGGCGTCGATGCCGCGTTTTCGTCCGTGGGCCGGACCTCGGTCGGTGCGCTGCCGCCATTGCCGTCGAACACGCGCAGCTCCAGCGTACGTTGCCCGGACGGTCCTTCGAGCACGGCGCGCCGCGGATCGAGCTGAACCAGTTGCCAGTTCGTGCCGGTCACCGTTTCGCCCAAGCGCACGCGCCGGCTGTTGCCATTCTGCGTATCGGTGAGGATCGCCAGCCGGAGCTGCGGTGTGATCAGCACGCTGGTCAGCACGGCTTCGAAATCGCCGCCGCCTTCGGGGGCCGCGACCGGCGAGGGACGGCGATCGGGGGCCAGCAAAGGTCGCGCGCCGACATCGAGATAATCGCCCATCGGGCCGAGGCGTGAGGGAGCCGACTGCAACACGAGTTTCGGCAGCGCAGGAATACCTTCCTTCGGCGCCTGCACGGGCGCGACGCGCGAGCCCAGGCCGGCGAGCGCAAGCGCGAACACGGCGGCCGCCCACAAGCAGACGGTAGCGAGCAGCCAGGTGGCGGGACGCAGCGAATCGCTCATGGTCCGCCTCCCTGCGCCGGCGATCTCATGTAGCCGTACAGGTCGAAACCGACGTCGATCGCGGCGCCGCCGACATCGGCGCCGGCCGCGAGATAGCTGCGGCGCGACAGCAGATCGACGTTGTCGACGAACAGCTGCGGCTGACCGCCTTCGAGCGCGTGCAAAACGGTAGCGAACTCCGCCATGCCGCAGCGCAGGCGGACCTGCACGACGACGCGCTCGAACTCTTCCTTCTCGGTCGCCTCCGACGGCGTGCGCGCGGTGATCTGGCAAGCATTCGGATTGGCGCTGGCGCTGCCCACCACCTGTTCGAGACGCTGCACCAGGGCGGCGCTGGCCAGCTCCTTGTTCGCTTCCGGCAGGAAGCCCGGATTGGCGGCTTCGAACTCGCGCATCTGGGCGAGCTGCTGTTCGAACTGCGGGCGTTGCGCCAACTCGAGACGCAGTTCCTGTTCCTGTTGGCGCAGGCCGTCCAGCTCGCTGCTCATCGCCAGCATCGGCGCCGTGAACCACCAGTGCACCAGCACCAGATAGGCGATCACCAGGAACAGCAGGACCGCGGCGAGCACGCCGGCGCGGTTGCGGTTAGCGCTGACCGCCATCGCGCACCTCCGCAGGGGCACCGACCATGTTCGCGGTCAGGGTGAAACGGTCCTTGCCGGTACGCACGTCGCGCTGCACGGCGCCGGCGAGCGCCGGCGTGCGGATCATCGCCGAGCCCTGCAGCAGTCCCACCAGCGCCGGCGCTTCCTGGCTCTGGCCGATCATGACGATCTTGCCCTGGTTGACCGCGAGCTTTTCCAGCGACGTACCGTCGGGAATGCGCCGCGTCAGATCGGCCAGCAGCTCGAGCATGGTCGGCTGCTGCCCGCGTTTCTTCGCCAGGAAATCGGCGGCCTGGCGCGAACTGGCCAGATTGTTGCGCAGACGGCGCACGCCGACCACTTCGGAATTGGCCGCGGCGACGCGCTGCTGCATCGCGACCAGCGCGGCGCGCCGGTTGTCGAGCACCTGCAGCATCGCCATCACCAGGAGCAGCAACGCCGCCAGGCCGAGGCCGCGGTTGAGCCAGCGGTCGCGGTCGCTGCGCGCACCGCGCTGCGCCGTCGGCAACAGGTTCACGCCGAGGCGCTCGCCGTCGCGCCCGTCGACATCCACGCCGACCAGGCGCTCGGCCAGCGGGCCCAGCGCTTCCATCTGCGCTTCGAGCACGCTGCGCGGCACGACCACCAGTTCGACCTGCAATTGCTTGGTTGCGGCATCGCGGCCCGATACGCGCGCCTCGAACACGACCTGGTCGGCCGTGAAGGGCGTTTGCCGGTCGATCTCGTGCACCAGCACTTCGCGCAGACGCGATTCCGCCGACGACGGCAGGGACAGCGACCGGCGCAATACCTGCGAGGCATCGAGCGTCAGCCAGCGGCCGACGCCGCCGGCCTGCGCGTCGAGTCGGGCACGCAGGTTGTGCAGCAGTTCCGCATCCACCGGCAAGCTGCCCAATTCGACGATACGGCGATCGGTCTCGGCGCGCAGGCGCAGCGACTCGCCCGACAGCGACAACAACAGGGCGCGCTTGTGCGCACCGATGCGCCGCCGCAGGCCTTCAGGCAACAGTCCCGCCACGGCCTCGGCGCCGGCGTCCCACCAGCCCGGCAGCGGACTGTCGAGCAAACGGGTGCGCAAGGGCTGAATGGCGTTGGAAAAAGCGGGGCTGGCGGGCATCAGTCCGAATCTCCCTCCAGCAGGGCCAGAGGCGTATATAACGAGCCCGAAGCACCATTGCCGCCAAGACGCAGCGTCATGGTGATTCGGGCCTGGGTGCCGTCGCGACGGGTCGCGCGGCTGGAAATACTATACGTGCCCGTGCCGCGCGGGGCGAGTTCGCCGCCGTCGGGCCGGGTCGGCTGCCCCTGCCCCGGCGGCAACTCCCGGCTGGTCACGATGCGGTTCACTTCGTCGGGCGTCAGGCCCATGGCGGCCAGCACCGGGGCCTGGGCGTAGGTCGGATCCGGTCGGACCTGCCCCGAATGCACGGTCAGGTAGGGACGCAGGCGCCGGTACAGCTCGGCGTCCATGCCCAGCACCTGTTGCAGCTCTTCAATCGTCACTATACCGGCGTCCTTGGCGCCATAAGGCAGGCCGGCGGCCGCGTATTCGCGGTCCTCGGCCCCGCCCACCGCATTGAGCAGATCGTCGCTGTCGCGAAAATCGATGATCGCGCCCGCGATCGCCTGGGCGCGCAACTCGTCGGTGCCGAGGGCGCGCATCAGCCCGATCAGCAGGTCGGGCGTCGCGGCGTTCAGATCCACCTTGCCGGTTTCGTCGACGATGCGCACCTCGATGGCTTCTTCTTCGAACGAAAACCGGTAGGACCGTCCATCGGCGACCCAGCGACGCGCGTCGTCGTCGCTCTGCAAGCGCAACACCGCCAGTTCCAGGCCCGCCTCGGCGGCGTAACGCGCGGCGGCGCTGCGCGCCAGATAGTGCGCCTGCAGTCCTTCGGTGCGCGCGCTCAAGGCGAACACGCCGAGCAGGCCGATCAGCAGCACCAGCAGCCAAAGCACGATCAACAAGGCCGCGCCGCGATTGCGCACCCGCCTCATTGCGACAAGTCTCCCTGGCGCGGCACGAAACCGTCGCCGGCCTGCGGCGCCGGCCCGTAACCGTAGCTGGAGCCCAGGCGCAGATGGCTGACGAATTCCGGCCAGACGCGCGTTTCGTCCTCGAAGCGCAGGTTCAATCGAACCAGTGGCGGCAGCATGGTGCGATACGTCCATTCGTCCGTCCACGGGCCCGGCTTCATCTCGTCGTCCAGGCTGCGATATTCGAAACGCGCGGCACGGATGCCGTCGAGCAGGACCTGCGGCGGCCTTTCGGCCTCGAGCGGACCGTCCGGCGTCATTTGCCGGAACTGGAATCGCAATTGCAGACCGCGCTCGCCGCGCACGAGATCGAAGCGCTGCCAATACGGACCGCCACGCGCCAGATAGCCCGGCATGTTGCCGACGAATTCCACGCCGTCGCCTTCGCCGACCAGGAACACCGCTTCGCCGGACTGCGGATCGATACGCATCGGCACCGGCATCGCCGTCGCCAGCTGCGAACGCAGCAATCCCTGCACCGCCCGCATGCGCTCGCTGCGCTGCGCGGTCGCCTCGGCCCGCTCGGTCGCACGACCGGCGCTGCGCACCACGCCGAACACCAGCGCCAATGCGGCGACGAGCAGGGTCAGCGCGACCAGCACTTCGATCAAGGTGAATCCCGACGGCCGCGCGCGCCGGCTCACGATTCGTCCTCCGCGGCCTCGTCGGTCGCTGCACGCGCCCGCAAGGTGACGAAGCGCAGCCGCTGCGCCGCTTGGCCCTCGCCCCACTCCACCTGCAGGACGATGCGGAACAACTGCGCCGAATCGAGCGATTCGGTCGCGGCACCGCGTCCCGGCGGCGCCGACGCCGGCAAGGGGTCGGGAATGCGCTCCACCGTCAGACGGTAACGATAGCGACCGCCAGCGAGCTCGCCCTCGCGCACGCCGGGCTTCAAGGACTCCAGCGTGCCCGTCTGTTCGAACAGCGACTGCGCGAACAAGGTCGCCTCGGTTTCGTCCTGGGCCTGGCGCACCTGGCGCAGACCGTTGGAAAGCATCGCGATCAGCAGGGCCATCGCGGTCGAAAGCAGGACGAAGGCCAGCATCACCTCGAGCAAAGTGAATCCGGCTGACGAACGCGATGGAAGCATGCGCATCATCGCGGCGGCTCGGTGCGACTGAGGCTGACCTGACCGGTGAGCCAATCGATATCCACCTGCCAGGCGGCGCGCTCGCGGAACAGCACGAAACGCCCGCCGGTGGACGATCCCTGCGGGAAGAAACGCACGCTGGCCGAATCCGGCTCGCGCTGTTCGATGCGCGCCGTCGTCGCCTTGACCTCGATCTCCTGCGGCAATTCGCCATGCCGCTGCTGCGGCCCGATCCATTGGCGCGTGCGCGCATCGAGCGTGAACACCTGCGGCCGCCCGCTGGCGATGGCCTGCGCGCGCGTGTAGCGCAATTGCGCGGCGAGTTCGCGCGCGGCGCCACGCAACTGCTGCCCCGGCAAGCGATCGCCGATCACCATCGCCGCCAGCGCCGCGGTCGCGACGATCAGCACGACCACCAGCATCAATTCGATCAGGCTGAAACCGGCGCTGCGGCGGCGCTGCCCGCCGCCGGCGCTCAGGCCGTCGCGTGGGTTCGGCAACGCATCGCGTGCGGAAGTAGCCGGCATGGCGCCAAACCCATCGGGTTTCAGGGAACGACCAGGTCGGCGTCCACGCCTTCGCCGCCCTGCTTGCCGTCGGCGCCGAAACTGACCAGCTGGAATTCCTGGCCGTTTTCGCCCGGCTGGCGCAATTCGATCTTCTTGTGCCAGGGGTCGTTCAGTTCTTCGGCTCTCGAATACGGGCCGAGCCAGCCGGCGCCATTGCTCGGCGCGGTGACGAGTTCGTCCAGCGAAGCCGGCCAGCGCCCGACATCGGCACGGAACTGTTCGACCTTGCCGGCGATGGTCTGCATCTGCGTTTCGGCGAGCTGGTATTCGGCGCGCTTCTGGCTGCCCATGATGCGATTGGCGACGACCGCGAGGATCAGGCCGATCAGGGCGATGACGATGATGATCTCGAGCAGGGTGAAGCCGGCCTGGGCGTGGCGGCGGGGGGCGTTGCGGAAGGTGTTCATCAACCGAGGCTTCCTGTCAGGTCGTAGATGGGCAAGAGCATGGAAAGGACGATGGCGCCGATCAGAATGGTCATCAGCACGGTGATCGTGGGCAGCAGCAGGGCGATGAGGCGGTCGAGCGCATTGCGGGTTTCGATGTCGAAGGTATCGGCGACCTTCATCAGCATCGTATCGAGTTCGCCCGATTCCTCGCCGACCTGCACCATCTGCACGGCCAGTCGCGGAAACACCTTCTGCCGGCCGAGGGCATAGCCCAGGCCGGCCCCCGATTTCACTTCGACCGACGCAGCTTCCAGCGCTTCGCCCAGCACCCGGTTGGACAGCACGTTGCGGCCGAGGTTCAGCGCGTTCAGCAAAGGCACGCCATTGCCGACGAGCGTCCCCAGGGTACGTGCCAGGCGGGCCGTGTCGAGGCGACCGATCAGCGAGCCGACCCAGCGGTTGCGCAGCAGGGCCGCATCGACGCGCAGGCGCCACGCCGGGTCGCCCCAGAGCCTGTTCAGGCCGAAGAAAATGGCAGCGACCAGGATCAGGGCCAGCCACCAACCCGCGCGCAGGGTCTTGCTGAGCCAGACAACGGCCGCCGTGTACCAGGCGAGTTCGACGTTCATGCTGGCGAACAAGGCTTCGAACTGCGGCACCACGACCAGCAGCAGGAAGATCACCGAACCGACCACGAGCATCAGCAGGATGGCCGGGTAGATCATCGCGTTGATCACGCGACCACGCAGTTCGCGGCTGCGTTCGAGATAGTCGGCCAGGCGTTGCAAGGCGACGTGCAGCCCGCCGCCGGATTCGCCGGCGCGCACCAGGTTGACGTACAGGCGGGAGAACAGGCCGTGCTGCTGTTCGAGCGCAGTGGACAGCGGCGCGCCTCCGCGCACCGAATCGCGGATGCGTTCGATGACCTTGCGCGCGCTGCCGCTCTCGGGCAATTCGAGCAGGATGCCGAGCGCACGATCCAGCGGCTGGCCGGCGCCGAGCAGGGTCGCGAGCTGCTGGGTGAACTGCAGGATCTGGTCGGCGTCGAGTTCGCGGCGCTCGGTCAGTCTGGACAGCGAGAAGCCTTCGCCGCCCTCGTCGGCGCGCCGCGCCTCCACCGGCAGGTGCCCCTGCTCCTGCAGGCGCACGATCACCTCGTCGGCCGTGCCCGCTTCCATCTGTCCCGCCAGCGATTCGCCGCTGGCCGAAAGCGCCTTGTAGCGGAACAGCGGCATCAGTTCACCGCCCCGCCGATAACGAAGCGACGTGACACGCGCCGTGCCGAGTCATGCCCAATCTTTCGCATATCAACCTTCTTGCGTCACGCGCAGGACTTCCTCGATCGTGGTGATGCCCTGCATCGCCTTGACCAGGCCGTCCTCGTACATCGTGCGCATGCCGGCCGCGCGCGCGGCCTCTTCCAGCTCGCCCATGCCGGCGTGCTGCATCACCAGCCGGCGCAGTTCGTCGTTCATCACCAGGAACTCCATGATGGTGCTGCGGCCGAGGTATCCCGTCGGCGACAGCGGCGAGGGCTTCGGACGATACAGGTGGATCGTGCCGCTCGGCTGGAAACGACGCAGGCCGAACTCTTCGATCACTTCCGGCGGCGCTTCGTAGCGCTCGGCGTGCGTCGGCTCGATGCGTCGCACCAGG
>CAYWHO010000045.1:0-290 GCA_964458195.1 uncultured Arenimonas sp. | reverse complement strand
AGTCCTCCACGCCCATGTCGAGCAGGCGGGTGATGCCGCCTGCGGCGTTGTTCGTGTGCAGCGTGCTGAGCACGAGGTTACCGGTCAGCGCCGACTGGATGGCGATGCGCGAGGTTTCCAGGTCGCGCATTTCGCCGATCATGATGATGTCCGGATCCTGGCGAACGATGGCGCGCAGCGCGTGGGCGAAATCCAGACCGATCGCCGGTTTCACCTGGATCTGGTTGATGCCCTCGATCTGATATTCGACCGGATCCTCGACGGTGATGATCTTCACGTCCGGCGTGTTG
>CAYWHO010000044.1:8151-12761 GCA_964458195.1 uncultured Arenimonas sp. | reverse complement strand
ACCGTGCGCATCATGCCGGCTTCCATGTGGTAGAGCAGATGGCAGTGATAGGCCCAGAGACCGAGCGCGTCGGCGCGCACGCGATAGCTGCGCCGGGTGCCGGGCGGCATATCGACGGTGTGCTTGCGCACGAGGAATTCGCCGCCCTCGTCTTCCAGGTCGCTCCACAAGCCGTGCAGGTGGATCGGGTGCGTCATCATGGTGTCGTTGACCAGCACGATGCGCAGGCGCTCGCCGTAGTTCAGACGCAGCGGCTCGGCATCGGCGAATTTCTGCCCGTCGAAACTCCAGGCGAACTTCTCCATATGGCCGGTCAAGTGCAGTTCGATCTCGCGCCCGGGTTCGCGGCCGTCGGGATCGTCGAACAGGCTGCGCAGGCGCGAATAGTTCAGCACCTCGCGACCGTTGTTTCGGAGCCCGATGCCCGGATCGTCCAGGCGCGGGGCGGGAGACGTCGCGCGCATGTCCACCAGCGGATTGCGCTCTTCGCTGTCCGGATGTTTCGCCGGTGCCGCTTGATGCGCCGCGTGGTCCATGTCCATGCCCGGCATGCCCATGCTCGCACCGCAGCTTCCTTCCATGCCTTTCATCGCGCCGTCGCCCGTCGGTTCCATGGCCTGCATCGCATGGCCCATGTCGGCCATCGTCAACAGCGGGCGCGGGTCCACCGCCGGAACCGGCGCACGCAAGCCCTCGCGCACGGCCAGGGTGCCGCTGACGTAACCCGTGCGTCCCAGGTCCTGCGCGAAGATCGTGAAGGCATCCTGCCCGCTGGGTTCGACGATCACGTCATAGGTTTCGGCGGCGGCAATGCGCAACTCGTCCACCGTCACCGGATGCACGTACTGTCCGTCGGCGGCGACGACGCGCATCTTCAGGCCGGGAATGCGCACGTCGAAGTGCGTCATGGACGAACCGTTGATCAGGCGCAGACGCAGTTTTTCGCCGGAACGGAACAAGCCCGTCCAGTTGCCGAGTGCAGTGCAGCCGTTCATCAGATAGGTATAGGTGTTCGCATCGACGTCCGAAAGATCGGTCGGCGTCATGCGCATCCGGCCCCACATCCCGCGTTCGGCCTTCGTGGCGGCGAGTCCCTCGCGCTGCGCATCGCGCAGGAAGTCGCCGACGGTGCGCTTGTGCGTATTGTCGTAGCCGGCCATCTTCTTCAGGCGCGAATACAGCGCGGCCGGCGCGAGATCGGTCCAGTCGCTCAGCAGCACGACGTAGTCGCGGTCGTAGGCGAAAGGTTCCGGCGCGATCGGGTCGATGATCAGCGGGCCATACAGGCCGGCCTGTTCCTGCAAACCGGAATGGCTGTGGTACCAGTAGGTGCCGGCCTGCTTCACGTCGAAGCGATACAGATAACTCTCGCCGCGGTGGATGCCGGCGAAGCTCAAGCCCGGCACGCCGTCCATGTTCGCCGGCAGCAGGAGGCCGTGCCAGTGGATGGAGGCTTCGTGGCCGTGGATCGAACCCGGCGGCAGTGCATTGCGCACGCGCAATGTCACGGTATCGCCTTCGCGCCAGCGCAGCAGCGGCGCGGGCAAGGAACCGTTCACGGTAACGGCCGGACGCACGCGCCCGGTGAAATCGACCAGGGTTTCGCCAATGGAAAGATCGAATTCGGTACCGGACAGCACCGGCATGCGCAGGCTCGATTCGAGCGCATGCGCGCGATGCGGAAACAGGCCGAGACCGGCGATGCTGCCGCCGGCCGCGAGGCCCTGGACGAAGCGGCGACGCGACGGCAGGAAGCGGCTGTCGCCGGAAAAATCGGAAGACATGGGGAACTCCGAACGAGGTCGAAAGTGCAACCGCGCGAGGCGGATGCGGCCAGGCCCGCTTCGCCGGAAGGCGAACACGCGGGCGCGACGAGGCGAAAGCGCCTCAGGCTTCGGATTCGATCGGAGGTCGAATCAGCCCCGCCAACGCAGGCGGTGCATAGTTTTCGCGCGAGACATGCGGCGTTTCCCGCTGCGTCAAGCGGGCCGGCAGCATCAGCGGCACGGTCAGCTCCGCCAGCGCCGAATGCAGGCCATCGCAGGTGCAGGCCGAGGAATGGCAGCAGTCGGAACCGCAATCGTTCTTGCCGTGTTCGGCGACGGCGGCCTGGGTGTCATCGCTGTCCAGCGGCATCAGGCCTTCGTCGTGGCAGGGCATCGCCATCGCGGCCATTGGTGCCGGCGTCGTTGCCGTTTCGACCACCGCCTGCTTGTCCGGCGCCGCTTCCGTCATCCGCACGCCCGCCACGGCCGAGGCCAGGCCGTTCACGACCAGGCACAGGCAGAGCAGGCAACGCAGCAGGACGGAGGTGCGCGACATGGCGGCAGTTTATCAGGGCGTCGGGGCCCCCCGCCCTGCCCGGCAGCAGCCGGCGCAAGGCTTAACGTCTTCCTCAGACTCGCATCAGCAAAACCTACATATTCGGTCGGCAGACTGGCGGCACCGGATCCTGTGGAATCCTCCATGCCGTCCACCTGCACCCTGCTGCTCACCCTCTCCAGGACGCCTTGCGCGTCGGCCATGGCGACCGCCGGCAGCCTGCTCGCCGCCTGCGCCGGGCAACCTGCGGTGCTGGTCGCGCATGGCGACCGCGAAGCGCAGGAAGAGGCCGTGCGCGACTTCGCCGACCAGCATCCGAGCCTGGACCTGCTGATGCATACGCGGCGCGAATCCACCGACGGCGCGCTGGCGGCTGGCGTGGCCATGGCGAAGACCGACTGGATCGCCTGGATCGATCTCGATCGTACTGCGCTCACGGCCGCCGATCTGCCGGCGATGCGCAGTGCGATCGTCGCCTGCGCCGATGCCGGTCCCGACGGTTTCCTGCAGTCGCAAGGGCTGCTGCTGTTTCCGCGCGAGGCCTTCGGCAAACTCGGAAACGTGCCGTGGAAGTCGCGGGTGATGCCCGAGCTGCTCGAACAATCGGGCCTGCGCGAAAGATCGCCGCACGCAAGCAGTGGATGGACGCATTGGCTGCATCGCCTGTACGCGCGGTTCGCCTCGCGCTTCGCGCGCCGCGGTCATTCCTGGAGCCGTGCGCGGGTCTGAAACGCGGCATGGCTTGTTCCTTGGCGAAGCTCGCCGCAGAATCGCTGCTTGTTCCCTTCGTGCGGCATCGACGATGACGCCTTCGCTCAGCCTGTTGATCGTGGAAGACCAGGCGGATCTGGCGGCCAACCTCTGGGATTATTTCTCCCGTCGCGGACACGTCATCGACCACGCGTCCGATGGCGAAACCGGGCTGCGCATGGCGCTGGCCGGCGGGCACGACGTCATCGTGCTCGATCTGGGTCTGCCGCGCATGGACGGGCTGGTGCTGTGCCGGCGCCTGCGCGAGGCCGGCAAGGGCGTGCCCGTGCTGATGCTGACCGCCCGCGACACGCTGGAAGACAAGCTCAAGGGCTTCGCCGAAGGCGCGGACGATTACCTGGTTAAGCCCTTCGCGATGCGCGAGCTGGAGGCGCGCATCGGCGTGCTGGCCAGGAATGGTCGCCGCGTGTCGAACGTGCTCGAGTTCGCCGGCCTGGAATTCGTGCCGGACGAACTGGTCGCGCGCCGCGATGGCGCCACCATTCCCTTGACCGTTACGCAGGCGCGCGTGCTGGAATGCCTGATGCGCCATGCGCCGGCGATCGTCGATCATGGGCGCCTGATGCGGGCGATATGGGGTCCGGAAGGCGGAGACATGCAAGCGTTGCACAGCCATCTTTATGCGCTCAGGCAGGCGATCGACCGGCCTTTCGAGCGCGCCCTGATCCACAATGTGCACGGCGTCGGCTACCGTTTCGGTGAATCGGCATGAAGTCGCGCATCGCCCTGCGCAAGCGCGTCACCATCGCTTTCGGCCTGCTCGGGCTGGTGCTGAGCCTGGCCTTCGCCTTCACCGTCACGCGCGTGGCGGAAGACTACGAATACATCCTGGCCGAAGCGGTCCTGCATGGGCAGGCCGACGACCTGATGGCGCGCCTGCACAAGGACCCCTCCACGCCGCTGCCGCGATCGCCGGCGCTTTCCGTCTATCGCGAAGCCGAAGCGCCGGCCATGTTCCGGGGAATGCAGGAAGGCGTGCACGAATCCAGCGTGCCCGGATACGAGGACATGCATGCCGCGGCCTTCGGCCCCGCCGACCGGCGGCTGGTGTTCGTGGTCAACATGGGGCGGATCGAGGCGATGGAACATTACCTCGATCGCCTGATGCTGATCATCGTGCCCGGCGGTACATTGCTGGCCGCCTGGCTCGGATGGATTTTTGCCGGTCGCACGATCGCGCCGGTGCATCGTCTGGCCGATGCCGTCGATGCCCTGCCCCTGCGGGCCGTGCGAAGCCGCCTCGCCGCGGACCAGAGCGAGGACGAGATCGGCCGGCTCGCGGCGGCCATCGATCGTTACCAGGAACGACTGGCCGTCGCCGACGAAAACGAAAAAGCCTTCTTCGCCGATGCCAGCCACGAGCTGCGCACGCCGATCGCGGTGATCCAGGGCGCGACGGAAGTGTTGTCCGAAGACCCGCAACTCGGCGACGAACAGCGCAAGCGCCTGCAACGCATCGAACGCAGCCTGCGCGAACTGAGCGATCTGCTGGAGGCCTTGCTGCTGTCCGCGCGCGG
>CAYWHO010000044.1:0-8051 GCA_964458195.1 uncultured Arenimonas sp. | reverse complement strand
GCCGGGTAGCCGATGAACGCGGCGCCCGGCGCGCAGATCGCGCAGTCGGGATCAGGACGTAGGCCGGTTTCGCGGAAGCGAAGGCCGAGCGCGTCGAACTGCAGCAAGCGGCCGGTCAGCGGCTCGCCGATGCCGATCAGCAGCTTCAGGGTTTCGGTCGCCTGGAGCAGGCCGATCAAACCGGGCAGGACTCCGAGCACGCCGGCTTCGGCGCAGTTCGGCGCATCGGCGGCACTGGGCGGTTGCGGAAACAGGCATCGGTAACACGGTGCGAGACCGCGACGTCGCCCGGCATCGAACACGCTGACCTGTCCTTCGAACCGGTGCACCGCACCGTACACCAGCGGTTTGCCCAGGCGCACGCAGGCGTCGGACAGCAGGTAACGCGTCGGGAAGTTGTCGGCGCCGTCCAGCACGACATCGACGTCCTGCAGCAAGGTTTCGACGTTGTCGGCGGACACGCGTGCCTGCACGGTTTCGATGGCGATGGTCGGATTCAGGGCGCGCAGGCTCTGCGCCGCAGATTCGACTTTCGCCATGCCGATGCGGTCATCGGTATGCAGGATCTGGCGCTGCAGATTGCTGCGATCGACCACGTCGTCGTCCACCAGGCGCAGAAATCCGACGCCGGCGGCCGCGAGATAGAAAGCGGCGGGCGAGCCGAGGCCACCGGCGCCGACCACGAGCACGCGTGCGCGCGCCAGTTTCTCCTGCCCTTCCATGCCGACCTGCGGCAAGCGCAGATGGCGCGAATAGCGCTCGAGATAATCCGCATCCTGCGTGGTTTCGACCGGCAAGCCGGCGCGCTGCCATTGCTGGTAACCCCCGGCGACCGAACACAGGCGCGTATAACCCTGCGCCGCGAGATTCTGCGCCGCCAGCATCGAACGTTTGCCGCTGCCGCAGATCAGCAGGATATCGGCGGCCGGGTCGGCGACCACGGCGTATGCGTTCGCTTCGAGTTTCGCCCTGGGAACGCATAACGCCGAGACGGGAACGCCGAGCGCGTGTTCGTCGGGTTCGCGCACGTCGATCAGGATCGCGCCGGCCTGCTGGCGTGCGCGGGCTTCGGCGACGGTGATCTCTTCGATGCTCATGCCTGCCAGTCTAGCGCCGAACGCGGATCATGCCTCGGAGAAATCCGCCGGCGTGTTCAGATTGCCCAGGTGCAGCGGTGCGATATCCAGCACGGCGACGCCGAGGCGACGGCAGAGCGCGTGCATCGCCCGGTCGCCGGAGGCCAGGGCCGCCGCGACCGCGGGACGCATCTGCGCGACGTTCCACAGTCCGACCAGGGGCTGCAATCCCTCGGCATCGGAAACGATGCAAGCGATCGCCGGATTCGTCGAGGCCAGGCGTTCCGGCAAATCGGCCGGAAGCTCGCGGCAATCGATGGGCGCGGTCAGCAGCCATTCGCCGGCGCAGGCATGCAGCAAAGCTTCGAACCCCGCCATAGGACCGGGATGACCCTCGCGCAGGTCGGGCAGGCAACGCCAGCCGGCGAGTGCTTGCGCGGACGGAAGGTTGTAGCTGAGCAGGCGTTCGCGAAACGGCTGCGGCCAGGCGCGTCCGATACGATCGAGCAGGCGTTCGCCGCGAAACAGGGCCTGCGTCTTGTCCGTTCCGCCGAGTCGACTGCCCTGCCCTCCGGCCAATACGCCGAGGCTTACGTCTGCGAGGACGATCACTTGCGCTTGACGTGCCGCATGAGGCGCCGCTTCTTCTGCACCTGCTTGTCGGTCAGCACGTTCTTCTTGCCTTCGAAGGGATTCTCGCCTTCCTTGAAGACGAACTGGATCGGCGTGCCGACGAGCTTGAAACGCTTGCGGAAGAAGTTCTCGAGGTAGCGCTTGTAGCTGTCGGGCAGTTTGCGCAGGCGGGTGCCGTGCACGACGAAGGTCGGCGGATTCCTGCCGGCCGGATGCACGAAGCGAAGCTTGGCGACCTTGCCGTTCTGCACCGGCGGCGGGAAGCTTTCCACGGCGATTTCCAGCGCCTTGTTGCTTTCCGAGGTGCCGAATTCCTGCGTCGCCGAGGCGCGCGCGCGATTGATCGCCTTGAACAGCTCGCGCATGCCGGTGCCGTGCTTGGCGGAAATGGTGACGCGCTGCGCCCATTCGCAGAAGGACAGCTTGCGTTCGAGCAGGCCCATCGTCTGTTCGCGCTGGTACTGGCTCTGGCCGTCCCACTTGTTGATGGCGATGACCAGGGCCTTGCCGGCATCGAGCACGTGCCCGAGCACGGTGGCGTCCTGTTCGGTCACGCCCTCGCCCGCATCGAGCAGGATCACGACGACCTGGCTGCTCTGGATGGCCTGCAGCGTCTTGAAGGTGCTGAATTTCTCGACGGCTTCCTCGACCTTGGACTTGCGGCGCAAACCGGCCGTGTCGATCAGGCGGTAGTCGTGGCCGTCGCGTTCGAGATCCACCGCGATCGAATCGCGCGTCGTGCCGGGCACGTCGGAAGCGATCATGCGCTCTTCGCCCAGCAGGCGATTGACCAGGGTGGATTTGCCGACGTTCGGGCGACCGGCGAAGGCCACGCGGATGCGCGCAGGATCATCGCCGAGCACGGCGGCATCGCCGTCTTCGGGCAGGCGCGGCAGGATCTTTCCGAGCAGGGCCGGAATGCCGCGCTGGTGCGCGGCGGCGAGCGGCACCGCATCGTCCACGCCGAAGCGCACGAATTCGTTGAGGCAGGCGGCCTCGTCCAGGCCGTCGGTCTTGTTGACCGCGAGCATGAAGGGGCGACCGGACTTGCGCAGCCAGCGCAGGATTTCCTGGTCTAGCGAGGACGGGCCTTCGCGGCCGTCCACGACGAACAGGATCAGGTCGGCTTCTTCGGCGGCGGCGCGCGATTGTTTGGCGGTGGCGCCGGCCAGGCCTTCGTCTTCGCCCGAGATGCCGCCGGTATCGCAGACGACGAAGGGCCGGGCTTCATCGAGCCGACAGATGCCGTAGTTGCGATCACGCGTGACGCCCGGCTCGTCGTGGACCAGGGCGTCGCGCGTGCGCGTCAGCGCGTTGAAAAGCGTGGACTTGCCGACGTTGGGACGTCCGACCAGGGCGACCAACGGCAGCATGGATCAATTCCCCAGGCGGTATGCCGCCAGTTCGCCTTCATTGGTCAGCGCGTAGAGCACGCCGTCGGGAGACACCTGCGGCGTTCCGCGGATCGCGGCGCCTTCGATGCGCTCGCGACCGGCGATCACGCCGCTGTCGAGCTTGATCCAGTGCAGGTAGCCCTCGACGTCGCCGACCACGGCGTATTCGCCCTGGATCACCGGCGTGGTGAGTTGGCGGCGCAGCAACTGGTCCTGCTTCCAGGCGGAGTTGCCGCTGGCGCGATCCAGCGCCCAGACGTTGCCGCCGTTGTCGGACACCACCACCTTGTCGGCGGTCACCGCGACGCCGGCGTAGCTGCCGACATCGCGATTCCACAACGGGCGCCCGTTGATGGCGCTCATGGACTGCATCTGGTTGTGGTAGCTGATGGCGAAGAGCTCTTCGCCGTCGATGCGGATCTCGCCGTCGATATCGGCCATGCGATCGAGTTCGGTGCGGCCCTCGGGTTCGGCGACCACCTGCTCCCAGACGCGCAGGCCGTCCTCGGCGCGCAGCGCGACGACGCTGCCGTCGTCGTAACCGATATAGACCAATCCACTGGCATAGACCGGCGAGGCGTTTCCGCGCACGGTCAGCGTCGGCAGGCCGCGGTCGAACACCCATTTGCGGGTGCCGTCGTTGGGATCGAAACCGTAAACGCGACCGTCGTTGCTGCGCACGATCACCCGATCGGGCAGCACCAGCGGCGCGCTGAGCACTTCGGAGGAAACCTTCGCCGTCCAGCGCTGGCTGCCGGTGTCGGCGGCTAGCGCGATCACCTCGCCATTGCGACCGCCCACGACCACCATGCCGTTGCCGACGCCGGGGCTGCTGGTCAAGCCGGTTTCGGCGACTTCGCGGCGCCAGAATTTCCACTTGCTGCCCTGCTTGGACACGTCCACGGCCTGCGCTTCCCAGACCTGGGCACCGCTGCCGGCGTCGAAAGCCATGGCTTGACCGTTGTCGTTCACCACGTAAACGCGACCGCCGTCCACGACCGGATGCTGGCGCAGCCACAGGCGATCTTCGCCACCGCCGATGCCCGTGGACCAGAGGCGTTGCACCGCGATCGGGTTGGCCACGGCGACCAGCTCGGCCGGCTCGTAGTCCTTCTTGTTCTTGGAACCGAACACGCCCATCCAGCCCTTGACCGTGCTGCAGCCGGACAACAGGACGACCGAAAGAGCGAGAACCAACAGTCTACGTTGCATGTATCAGATCTCCGGCTGTGCGGGCGGTTGTCCGCCAGCTTCGATGAGCTTGAGTTGCAGCAGATCGCGCGTGGGCGCCGCCTGGTCGAGATCGGTCAGAGCCTGTTCGTAAGCCTTGCGGGCACCGTCGCGATTGCCCAGGGCGAATTCGATGTCGCCGCGCAGTTCTTCCACCGTCGCGCCGAGCTTCGGCGACTTCAAAGTCGCCAGCGTGGTCTTGGCATCCTGGTTCTTGCCGGCGATGAACTGCAGGCGGGCCAGGCGGAGCACGTAGATCTCCTGCAAGTCCGGCGTATGGACCTTGTCCTTCTTCGCCTGCAGCAGCGCGATGGCTTCCGTCGTCTTGCCGCTTTCGTGCAGGAACGCAGCCTCGCGCAGCCCGGCGAAATCGCCGAAGGCGGTGTCGGCGTACTTGTCCTTGAGCACCGATGCGAAGGTCTTGACCTTGCCGGCATCCTTGGCCTCGAGCGCCTGGTCGAGCGAATAGTACTGCGTGGCCGCCTCCTGCAGGTGGCGGTCGCCCTTGCCGTTCCACCACTGCCAGCCGAAAACGCAGGCCAGGCCCAGCGCGATGCCGGTGATCAGCGAGCTGCCGTTCTGGCGCAGCCAGCCGCGGACGCGTTCGCTCTGTTCGTATTCGTCGATTTGGTGCATCGGATCTTGTACTTGGGGGTCCGCCATGGACCACGTGAATGAATGAAAGTTCGGAACCCGGGATCTGTCGGCTCAGTTGCCGAGGGGGGCCGGTTCGCCGGTGGAGGATACCGCAAAGCGAGCCACGTTCGCCTCCCGGTACGGCGCGAGGTCGACGTTCCTGCCGGCGAAATCGACCGATACGGAGGTCGCATCGCCGAGCGTGATCCGCGCCACTTCGCCTGGCTTGAAATGGCGTTCGCTGCCGGCGGGAACCATGCCGCGTTCGATCCGGCGTCCGTCGGCCGCGACGAAATCCACCCAACTGTCGCGCTGGAAGCGGAGCACGAGATCGGAAGCGGCGTTGGAAGCCGGAAGCGTCGGCGCGAGCGAGGCCAACACCGGCGACGCCGCGACTTCGACCTGTTGCGGCTGCGAAACCGGCGCCGCGATCGCGGGCGCTGCCAGCGTTTCAGTGTCCGCGACCGGCGTAGCCGCCGGATCGGAAGATTGATTGAAGCGAGCGGCGAGCATGAATGCAACGCCGAGGATGGCCGCCGTCATCGCCAGGTAGCCGATGTTCCGCAGGCCGCTGTCGAAAACGCCGCGTCCGCGCGACGATCCCACTTCGACCTTCAGCGCCGGCGCCGGTTGCTGCCGCACGATATCGTCGGCGAGGCCGGCGGGCAGGCCGAGCAGGCGGGCATAGCTGTTGACGTAGCTGCGCACATAGATCGGCGCGCCGAGGCGCGCCCAATCCTCGCGTTCGATGGCTTCGATGACGGCGAGCGGAAGCTTGGTCTGCTGTGCGACCGACTCCGCGCTCCAGCGCAGTTTTTCGCGGGCATGGCGGAAGCGCAGGCCCAGCGGATCCTCGAACAAGGTTTCCTGAAACGATTCGATACTCATGGCCTGGCCGCCCCCTCCCCTGTGGGTGCAGTGTGAGCTGGAAAATCCTCGCGCAATCGTTTGCGATACTGCGCTGCGGCCCGCGCGTCGCCGGCAGCGTCTTCGATCCTTGCGCCCAGCGAAAGCACTTCGGCGGTCGCGCCGAGCGCTTCGCGGCGCTGCAGGAAAGCCCGCGCCTCGAACGCATTGCCGGCGGCGAGCTTGGTTTCGGCCATCGCCATCAGCACCCCGGCATCGTCCGGGAACTTCTGCAGGATCTGGCGGAAATACGTCTCGGCCTGGTCGTACTTGCCGGCTTTCATCGCACAGCGACCGGCATTGAACACGGGCTGGCCGGAAGAACGGTATTCGCCGTCGGCCAGCGCGATACCGAAAGCGGCTTCGGCTTCGGCAAAGCGGCCCTGCTCGCAAAGCCAGACACCGTAATTGTTCTGGATGGGAGCTCGCGCCGGGGCCAGTCGCAGGGCTTGCGCGAACGATTCAGCGGCCTTCGCCTGGTCGCCGAGGCGATCGTAGATGGCGGCTTCGACCGCATATACCTCAGGGGCGCGGGGATCGCTGCGCTTGGCCTGCTGCACTCGCTGCATCGCGCCTTCGGTATCGCCATTGCCCAGATAACTCTGGGCGAGGCTGAGTTTGACCTTGCCCTGATGCGAGAGCTGGGTATCGTCGCGTGCCTCTTTCGCCTGCAGCGACAGGCTCGCGACCGTCAGCAGCAAGATCGCGGCATTACGCAGCTTCATCGGTCGCACCTTTGGCTTCGAGTTTGCGGCGGAATTCGGCCTGCCGGCGCGTCTTGTCCATGACCTGGCCCTTGAGCTGGCCGCAGGCCGCGTCGATGTCGTCGCCGCGGGTACGACGCACCATGGTCAGCACGCCGCCATCGAGCAGGATCTTCTGGAAAGCGCGGATCTCGGTTTCGCCGCTGCGCTCGAAGCGCGTGCCGGGGAAGGGATTGAACGGGATCAGGTTGACCTTGGCGGCATCGGCGAACTGCACGGCGTTGCCGAATTTCTTCATCAGCCGCACCAGCTCGCGCGCATGCTGCGGTTGGTCGTTGACGCCGCGCATGAGGGTGTATTCGAAGGTGATGGACTCGCGCTTCTTGCGCAGCGCGTAGCGCGCGCAGGCGGCCATCAGCTCGGCGATCGGGTACTTCTTGTTGAGCGGCACCAGTTCGGTGCGCAGCTCGTCGTTGGGCGCATGCAGGGACACGGCCAGCGAGACGTCGGATTCCTCCGCCAGCCGGTCGATCATCGGCACCAGGCCGGCGGTGGACAGGGTCACGCGCTTGTTGGCCAGGCCGAACCCGTTGTCGTCGCGCATCAGGCTCATGGCGCGCACGACGTTGTCGAAGTTCAGCAGGGGCTCGCCCATGCCCATCATCACGACATTGGTGAGCTTGCGCTGGTGATGCGTCTTGTTGCCGAGGTGTTTCGACGCCGTCCAGACCTGGCCGATGATTTCGGCCGTGGCGAGGTTGCGGTTGAAGCCCTGGGTGGCGGTGGAGCAGAACTGGCAATTCAGGCCGCAACCGACCTGGCTGGACACGCACAGGGTGCCGCGCCCCTTGTCGGGAATGAACACGGCTTCGATCGCGTTGCCGGCATCCATGCCGAGCAGCCATTTGTGCGTACCGTCGGCCGAGGGTTTGTCGAACAGCACGGACGGCGGCCGGATGACGCAATGCTCTTCCAGCTTGGCGCGCAGCGCCTTGCCGACGTCGGTCATCAGGGAGAAGTCGGTGACGTGCTGATGGTAGATCCACTTCATCAGCTGGTGCGCGCGAAACTTCTTTTCGCCCAGCGTTTCCTCGAACAGACGCTCGAGGCCGGCGCGGTCGAGGTCGAACAGGTTGGTGCGCGAATCGGCGCGCCCCTGCCCCGCCGCATCAGGCTGCGGCGGAGTGCTTGGCTGGGGCGCGTCGTTGGTTTGCATGGCGCTTGGATCGGCTCAGCGCGGGCAAAGTTCGGTGGCGCTGAAGAAGTAGGCGATTTCGATCGCGGCGTTCTCCTGCGAGTCGGAACCGTGCACGGCGTTGGCGTCGATCGAAGCGGCGAAGTCGGCGCGGATCGTGCCCGGCGCGGCGTCCTTCGGATTGGTGGCGCCCATCAGTTCGCGGTTCTTCAGCACAGCGTTGTCGCCTTCCAGCACCTGGATCATCACCGGGCCCGAGGTCATGAATTCGACCAGC
>CAYWHO010000043.1:1677-13016 GCA_964458195.1 uncultured Arenimonas sp. | reverse complement strand
TCGAATCGCGGACGCTACGGGCCTCCTGCCCTTCGCTCCAGCCGCCCCTTTCGGGGAGCACGCCACTGTGCCTGCGTCGCCGTGCCGGAGCGCCGCGCTGATGCGATCGGTGTGCGAGGACAGTGGTGCGGTAGGGCTACAGACACCGATGGTCGAAGCGGAGGCATGGATGCCGTAGCGGCCGCGAGTCGGTGGCCAGGGATGGCGAACCGACCGAGCGGGCGATCACGGGTCTGTAGCCCTGCCGCTTGCAAGCGGCCCAACAAGACTCGTCATATCGAGCGGAGTTACCGAATCGGAATCTTCAAGGCATCCATCGTGCGCAGTGAGGCAGGGTTGCTTGCGTCCCGCTCCCCGAAGGGGACGGCTGTCCGCTCAGTCGAAACGGCTTCCTGCCCATCGAATCGCGGACGCTACGGGCCTCCTGCCCTTCGCTCCAGCCGCCCCTTTCGGGGAACACGCCGCCGCGCCTGCTTCGCTGTGCCGGAGCGCCGCGCTGATGCGATCGGTGTGCAAGGACAGTGGTGCGGTAGGGCTACAGACACCGATGGTCGAAGCGGAGGCATGCCGAAAACCGCTCCTGCGTTTTCGGCATTCGCACCATCCCTGGCGTTCAGATGCCGTAGCGGCCGCGAGTCGGTGGCCATGGATGGCGGACCGACCGAGCGGGCGACCACGGGTCTGTAGCCCTGCCGCTTGCAAGCGGCCCAACAAGACTCGTCATATCGAGCGGAGTTACCGAATCGGAATCTTCAAGGCATCCATCGTGCGCAGTGAGGCAGGGTTGCTTGCGTCCCGCTCCCCGAAGGGAGCGGCTGGCCGCTCAGTCGAAACGGCTTCCTGCCCATCGAATCGCGGACGCTACGGGCATCCTGCCCTTCGCTCCAGCCGCCCCTTTCGGGGAGCGGGACGCTGCGGTCGCCGATGAGCCCACACGGACGTATTCACGGCGTGTCTCGCATGGGCGTATGCGCCTGACACGCCTCGCGAATTGGGTTCAAGCCAGTTCGGCGAAAGCGTCGCGCGTGAGGTTCTCGGGCGCGCCGGTCGTGCAATGCACCTCGTCCTCGATGCGCACGCCGCCGAAGGCCGACAGGTGTTCGACCTTGCCCCAATCCACCGACTTTGCTTGCGGGCTCGCTTTCAGTTTCGCCAGCAAGCTCGGGATGAAATACAGACCCGGCTCGATCGTCACGACCATGCCGGGTTCGAGCGTACGCGTCATGCGCAAATACGGATGCCCGTTCGGTCGCGGGATCAGGTTGCCGTCCACGTCGCTAAAACCGGCGACGTCGTGCACCTGCAGGCCGATCGGATGGCCGAGGCCATGCGGGAAGAAAACCGACGTGACGCCGCTTTCGAGCATGCTGCCCGGATCCATCGCCACGATGCCGAGCGACTGCAACGCGCTTCCCAAGCGCAGATGGCACTCGAGATGCAACTCGCGATAGTCGAGACCGGCGCGCACCTTGCCGGCCAGCGCGAGCTGCTCGTTCTCCACCGCCGCGATCAGGTCGGCGAAAGCCGCGTCGCCATTGCCCCAGGTACGGGTGATGTCCGAGGCGTAACCATCGACCTCGGCGCCGGCGTCGATCAGCAGCGCGCGATGCTCGGGCGGCAGCGCATCGCTCTTGTACTGGTAGTGCAGCGTCGCGCCGTTCTGGTTCAGCGCGACGATGTTGTTATAGGGCACGTCGTTGTCGGTATGGCCGGCGGCGGCGAGGTAGGCCGCGTTGATGCCGGCTTCGGAGGCGCCGGCACGGAAGGCATCGCGCGCCGCCAGGTGTCCGCGCACCGCCTTGCGCTGCGCGCGACGCATCAGCGCCAGTTCGTAAGAGGTCTTGTAGGCGCGATGGTAGTGCAGGTAGTCGAGCAGCGCCTTCGGGTTGTTCGGTTCGAACCCGGGCAGGGCATTGTCGGCTTCGCCCAGGATCGCGCGCCGTCCGCTGCTGGGCAGGTGTTTCGCCGCCTCGGACGGGTCGGCGATCACGCGCACGTCGAAATGTTCGACCCATTCGCCAGCCGGCGCGCTCGGCGGCACATGCCAGTAGTCGTCGGGCTGGTAGTAGGCCAGTACCGGCCTGCTGCCCGGCGTGTAGGCGATCCAGCAATGCGGATGCCGCGTCAACGGCAGCCAGTGCTTGAACGGCGCATTGGCCTTGAACGGATAAGGCATGTCGTCGAGATAGCGGTACTTCTCGATGCCCGAAGCGATCAGAAGGTGGTCGTGGCCGCTGCGCGCGAGCGCTTCGTCGGCGCGCGCCATCACGGTCGAAAGATGTTCGCGGTAGGCGCTCACGGCGGCGTTCCTGCGTGGAGAGGCCGATATTGTGCCGCAAGAGGCGGGGCGGTGGCCCGTGCAGAAGGTGCGTCGCCCCAGCTCGACACCTACCGACCATCATCGACCTGCTAACGCGGGCTGCAATCCGGTCCCAGATCCAGCGGTTCGCCCAGAGCGATCGGCTCGCGGATGAACCGCATGCGCTTGCGCAGCGCCGTGGTGATCAGCAGCTCGTTTTCCTCGGTCACCATCAAGGCGCAACCGAGCTTCATCTGCCGCACGAGCTTCTCGAAACTGGCCGGGCCGCCGACCATCAGCGCCGTGGACGCCGCGTCGGCGAGCACCGGATCCCGGTGCAGCACCGCCGCGGCTGCGGCACCGCGCGCGGGCATGCCGGTGCGCGGGTCGAGGATGTGGCCCCAGCGCGCGCCATCGACGCCCTCGCGGAACTTGTTGTAGTTGCCGGAGTTGTAGAAGGCCTCGCCATCGCCGAGTTCCACCCAGCCGAGCGCGCCGCCATAAGGGTCCTTCATGCCGACCTGCCAGGGTTCGCCATCGCCATCGCCGAGCGCATAGACGTCGCCGCCCATGCCGATCAGCGCATGGCGGACGCCGCGCTGGCGGAAACGCCGGGCGATCTCATCCGACGCCATGCCCTCGGCGATGGCGTTGAAGTCCAACTGCAGGGCGCGATTGTTCGTGCGCAGGCGATTGCCGTCGATGCGAAGCTGCGACAGGTTCGGCGTTCGCGCCCGCCAGGCTTCGATCTGCGCCAGCGTCGGCGGCGGCGTATGAACCGGGAATTCGGAAGTATGGAAGCCCCAGAGTTCGACCAGCCCGCCGACGGCGGGGTCGAACAGGCCGTCGCTGCTGCGCACGAGCGGTTCGGCGCGTTCGAGCATCGCGACGATCGACGGCGGCGCCGGCGCGGTGCGGCCGCTGCGCAACGCGGCATTGATGCGCGTCAGGTCCGAGGCCTCCCAGGCATGCCATTCGCGCTCGCGCTGGTTGAGCAACTGCGCGGCATCGGCGATCGCCAGCATGGCTTCGTCGCGCGGGCTGCCGCGGATTTCGATGTCGGTTTCGCTACCGAAGGCCTGCAATCGCTCCTGCACGGCATCGCCATGGCGCTGGCAGGCGGCCAGCAGGACGGCCGCGAGGATCAGCGAAAGACTTCGGGCCACCTCAGACGTACTGACTGCCGGGCGCCTCGACCCAAGCGCGGATGAGTTCCGCGTCGCCGGGCGCGAGGTCGATGAAACGGAAACCGGACCACACTTGTCCCGGCGCGGCGGCTTCGTCCGACCACAACTCGTGGGCGCCGACATCCAGGGTGCGGTCTTCCCCGCTTTCCAGCGGCAAGCGCAGGCGAAGCTGGTAGAGGCCGTCGTTCACCGGCGCATGGTGCAGGATCAGCAGCATGCCGGTTTCGGAAAGATTGCTCAGCCGGCCGATCACCTGCTCGGTCATCGTGTCGAGCACGTCGATGTGCTGACTGGTCTTGCGACGTTTCGCGCGGCGGTAGTCGTTCATCGGGTGGCGCCTTCGGGGGTCTGACCGGCGAAGGAACGCAACGCGTTCAGCACGCTGTTCCAGGCGCGGTCGATCAGCGAGCCTTTTTCTTCGTCGAGGATGCGCAACTGGCCTTGCGCCAGCTGCCGTGCGAGACCGTCCAGGGTGAAATCGCCGATGCGCTGGCCGCGATGGTTCACGAACAGCACGTGTCCGGTGACGGTGCTGTACCAGGAAAGGCGCCGCCGCACCTTGTCGCCCTGCTGGTTGGTGGTGAACTCGAACCAGCTGCCGAACGGCACATGCTTCAGGCGCTCGAGGTGTTTCTGTTCTTCCGCCGTCAGCGGGATCTTCTTTTCCGGCGATGCGTTCGGGTCTTCGCCCAGCCTGGCCCGCGCCTTCAGGCGCAGGGTGAGTTCGGTGCGGCTGGCCGCATCGGCCTCGCTGCCCGATTGCGGCTGGACGAGCCGCTGCGCGATCACGTTCGCCTCGTCGCCCTGGTAGCCGACCTGGGACAGCGCCTGTTCCACCTCCTGCTGCAGGCCGGAGGCGGTATCGCGCAGTTTGGTCTGCTCGGCGCCGGTGGCGCGCGAAATCTGGATCAGCTGTTCGGCCACCAGCAGCTGGCGCTTCCAGTCTTCGGAATCCTCGCCGTGCCGCAGCGCCGTGAGGGCCATGACGTCGGTCCACGACTGGCTCAGCAGCGTGTGGGTGAAACGCGGCAGGTTCTGCTGCCTGAGCAGGGCCTCCACCGCGCGCGACGCGCGCTCGCGGGCCAGCGCGAGTTTTTCCTTGCCGCGGGCCGCTTCGACATGCCGGCGTTCGGCGACTTCGGCCTTGCGCGCCTGCGTCTGCAGGTGCGAGCTGAGGTCGCTGAGCAGGGTGCTGAACAGCCCGATGTCGCCGGTGAAATCGTGATTGGTGCGGTCGACGACCGAAGTGAGCTTCTCGATCAATCCGTTGTCGACGTCGTCCTCGGCCAGCCAGAAGCTGCCGGTTTCGGCGATGGTGTTGAGCATCTGCCGCGCCGGATGCATCTGGCGGGTGAAGAAGCCCTTGTCCTGCAAGGCGACGCGCAGCAGCGGTACCTGCAACTTCGACAGCAGCATCGACGCCGGGCTGTTCGGTCGCACGTCCTTCATCAGGCTCTCGAACAGCATGCCGATGAGGTCGATCGTGTCGTTGTCTTCTTCGGCCAATGCCGGGGCGGCATCGCCGGGCACGGCCTGGCGCAGTTTCGCCAGCATGTCCTGCTTCAGGTGCGCCAGGGTGCGCTCGGTCGTCTTGCCCTTGACCGTGACCGAGCCGATCGGCTGGCCTTGCAACTGGCTCAGCACCTGCTGCAGCTGGTCGTTGCCGACGATCTGCACGAAGTCCTGCGAATTGCCCTTGGCCTTTTCCGGCACCAGCTTGTCGAGCAATTGCCGGCGTGCACCGAGCAACTGGCGCATCAGCATGAATGATTCGTCGGTGCCGGCCGGCGGGTTCGCGCTCAGCAGCGCCGCCGTCGTCGCGGCCTGGGCCTGCTGGACGTTGGGCGGCGGTTCGCGAGACGGGCCGGCACCCGCCTGGCCGGGCCTCGAATCGGGGCTGGGGAAGGCGGGCGCGCCGCGCGGTGCCGAATGATGCGCAGGCAGCGATGTGTCGCCGCCCAGGCCCAGCGATTCGCTTTCGTCGACGGTCGTACGCGGGCGCGGCTTCGTCGGTGCCTCCGTGCGCTCGTTGTTCGCCGTGGCCGGGCGTACGCGCACCGGCACGTACTGCAGGTGCGGCAGTACGCCATTGCGCGCGAGGTAGGTATTGACCGCATCGACGAGGCTGCCGTACAGCGGCACCACCTGGCGTTCGAAGGTGCGGATGAACATCATCCGATGTTCTTCCATCAGCTCGAGGCCATCCACCGCCGAGCGCAGCATGCGGCAAATGGCCTGCGGACCGATGGGCAAAGTCTCCGCGTCGAGCGCGGGCCGGCCCGCCAGGACGCCGAAGCGCTGGCCCAAGAGGTAGAGCGGCAGGCTGTTGCGCAGTTCGGCGCGATTGGAGATTTCGGTCAGCACGCTGACTTCGTCCATGTCGAGGTTGTCGACCAGGGACAGCTCCAGCGAACGGCCTTTCACCGGCTGCAGGCCGCGCGCCGCGGCGCCATCGCGGATGGTAGCCAGTTCGGCCTCCATCGCGATCAGGAAGCGGGGGATGACGTCCGGCCGGTTGCGTTTGACCATGCGCTGGGCATCGAGCCAGCGCGTCTGTACCTGATTGCTGCGCGCCTGCTCGGCGAACTTGAACAGTTGCTGTTCGTACTCGTTCAGCGACGCGGTGAGGCCGCGCTCGATCTCGCCGGAGCAATACTCGAGGATGCCTTCGAGCAGGTCGCGGACGCGGCGCGGCAAGGGACGGCTCGCCAGGGTAGGCGGGACGTGAGACTGGCTGCCCAGGCTGGACATGCGACGCTCCTGGTGGATCCCCGAAGGGATTCTAGACGCTAGGCCAGCATCCTGCACGATGATGTGACAGAACGCACACCCATCCGGGACGGAGCCGTTGCCCGGCCCCGCCCCGGCTCGGTGCAGGCCTTATTCGTCCTGCCAGCGCACGCGCAGCAGGCCGCTGCGGCCCGGCGTGTTGTAGCCGTCGACCAGCGTGTAGTCGCGGTCGCCGATGTTCTCGATCCTGGCTTCCAGATGCCAGCCCTGCGGCAGTGCCCAGGCCATGCGCAGGTCGAAACGCGAATAGCCCGGCAGCATCGGGCCGAAATCCGGACGCGGGCCGACGGCGCTGGCGTCCAGGCCCAGGGAAAAGCCGTTGCCGAATCGGTAGTCCGCGCCGGCATTGAGCTTGCGTTTCGCACGACGCAGCAGGGCGGTGTCGCTGCCGAGGTCGCGCGCGTCCTGCCAGGTGGCGTTGGCGTCGAGCGAGAATCCGCCGCGCTGCCAGCCGTACTGCAGTTCGGCGCCGTGCACGCGGGCACGGTTGATGTTGATGTATTCGACGAAGCCGGCGTCGAGCTCGATCAGGTCGCGAATGCGGTTGCGGAACAGCGACAGACCGAGTCGATGGCCTGACGCCGGCGTCCAGTCCAGGCCCAGCTCCTCGTTGGTCGAATATTCCGGCAGCAGGTCGGCATTGCCCCGACAGCAGCCGTAGACGTTCGGGAAGTACAGGTCGTTGAGCGTGGGCGCGTGGAAGCCCTGGCCCCAACTCGCACGCAGGCGCAGCGTCTCGCCGAGACGCAGGCCCCAGGCGGCGTTGCCGGTCAGGGCGCCGCCGAACTGGCTGTTCTGGTCGTGGCGCAGGCTGAGATTGAAGGTGTGCGCACCGAACTCGCCGGTATAGGCGGCGAACAGGCCGAGGTTGTCGCGGCTTTCGTCGAAGAATTCGCCGTACCAGTCCACTTTCGATTCGCCCGATTCCCGGCTCCAGTTCAAACCACCCTGCAGCGACTGGCCTTCGGCGAAGCGGAACTGGTGCAGCCAGTCGATCGAAACACGGCGATTGTGGAATTCGGTGATGCCGAAGGAATCGGTGCGAATGTCCTCGGTGCTCAGGCCGGCGGTGAGCTGGTGCGACCAGTTCTGCCGCAGTTCGCCCTGCAGGTTGAGGCCGAACTGGCGGGTCAGCACGTCGGAGACGCCGGCGTCGAATTCCACGAAGGCGTCCGCGACCAGGGCGCTGGCGGAAAAACGCTGGCTGCCGACATCGCCGTTCAGACGGAAGCTGCCGTGCGTGTTGCGGTAGCCGTCGCGATCCGGGTCGTAACTGTACGAGGCCGGATTGGTCGCGGAAAAACCCTCGAGACGGTCGTGGCCGAAGGCCGCGCCGAAACGTAGGTCCTCGCGGCCGATGGCGAAGCCGGCATCGGCGCCGCGACGACCGTAGCTGCCGCCGCGCGCTTCGATGAAGGAGCCGCTCGGATCGCGGGTGAAGATCTGGATCACGCCGCCGATCGCGTCCGAACCCCACAGGGCTGCGCGCGGGCCGCGCACGATCTCGATGCGTTCGATCTGCGACAGCGGCAGGTGGGCGAAGTCGTACAGTCCCTGCACCGGCGAGTTCACCCGCAGACCGTCGATCAGCACCAGCGTGTGCTTGGAATTGCTGCCGCGCATGAACACGGTGTTGGCGCTGCCGGGGCCGCCGGTGCGCACGAGGTCGATCCCGGCCTGGCGCGCCAGCAAATCGGAAAGATCGGGCGACTGGCTGCGCTCGATGTCTTCGCGTTCGATCACGGTGACCGAGGCCAGGGTTTCCTCGACCGGTTGTTCGATGCGATTGGCCGTGACCTGCACGGTGCCGATGGATTTCGGCGCATCGGACGCCGACGCGGCCAGGGATGGAAGGGAAAGGAGGATCGCTGCCGACAGGGCAGCACGGGACAACAGGAATTTCATGAGGACTCCGGAAACGCACACCCGCGATTGATGGGGGCGCATGGCGGCTGCAACGGAGTACGGCGATCGCGGACGGGCGATGTCGTGCCCCGTCGCCCACCGCAACGTGCCTGCAAACCCGAGGCCGGTCTCCGGGCTGACCAGCGAAGCGTCCTGCTTCCATCCTTCGCCTTCCCGGGAATTCCCAGTGGCATTCGAAGGACTTGTCTGGCTTACCGTTGCGGGGGCAGCGCCGGATTCACACCGGCTTCCCGAGCACCTGGGGCGGGTGCAGTGTAATCGAAGCGACCACGCTGCGCATGTGCGCCGGGCCTATTCGTCGCGATCGGCGTCCAGGCCCTCGAACTCGCCGTCGGCACCGGTCTGCAGGTGCAGGCGAATCGGCCGGCAACAGACCGGACAATCCTCGATGTATTCGCCCTCGCCGCCGGAGGCGTCGGCGAGGGTCTCGAATCGTTCGCCGCAAAACGGGCAGCGCAACCACACCGATTCGAGCATGCGACACCTCCCAGGCACGCTCGCGAGACGAGCGATTCAGGACAACGGAGTCAATCTCGCAGGAAAAGCTGCATGACGTCGTTGGCGAAGCGGCGGCCGAGTTCGGTCGGCCGAACGCGATCGACTTCCGTTTCCAGCCAGCCGCGCAGCACCGCGTGTTGCAGCGGCTTTTCGATGGCGGTGCGCGGCAACCCCGTACGCGATTCGAAATCCATCAGCGAGAAACCTTCCACCAGGCGCAATGCGTTCAACATGTAGTCGAAGGGGCGGTTCTCCGGCGCGATCGGATCGTCGCCGCCGATGCGGCCGGGGCCGCGCGCCTGGGCCAGATAGTCGCGCGGATTCTTGATCTTCCAGCGACGCAGGATCTCGCCGCTGGCGCCCGACGAGATCTTGCCGTGCGCACCGGCGCCGATGCCGAGGTAGTCGCCGAAGCGCCAGTAGTTGAGGTTGTGCGCGCATTGACGGCCGGGACGCGCATAGGCGGAAATCTCGTACTGCGCATGGCCGGCGGCGGCCATGGCCTCGATGCAGCGCTCCTGCATGTCCCAGGCCGCGTCTTCGTCCGGAATGCCTTGCGGCGGTCGCGCCGCGAAGACCGTGTTCGGCTCCAGCGTGAGCTGGTAATGCGACAGATGGGCGGGTTGCAGCGCGATGGCCTTCTCGACATCGCACAACGCCATCGCCAGCGTTTGCTGCGGCAACGCATACATCAGGTCGAGGTTGAGGTTGTCGATGCCGGCGTCCTGGGCCAACTTCACCGCGCGCTCGGCTTCCGCCGAATCGTGGATGCGGCCCAGGCGCTGCAGGCAGCCGTCGTCGAAACTCTGGATGCCGAAGCTGATGCGATTGACGCCGGCGGCGAGATAGGCCTCGAAACGGCCGTGTTCGGCCGTGCCCGGATTGCATTCCATCGTGATTTCGGCTCCGGGCGCGAAGCGCAGGCGCGCCGCGCAGGCCGACAGGATGTCGCCGATGGCGCCGGGCGGGAACAGGCTGGGTGTACCGCCGCCGAAGAAGACACTGTGCACCGAACGGCCCCAGACCAGGGGCAGGTCCTGTTCGAGGTCGGCGATCAGCGCGGCGACGTAGTCGTCGACCGGGATCCGCTCCGGTTGCTGGTGCGAGTTGAAATCGCAGTACGGGCATTTGCGCACGCACCACGGGATGTGGATGTAGAGAGAGAGGGGTGGAGGAACGAGCATGCGGCCATTGTCCCATGTCGTGCCGGCGGTTCTGCAGGCGGGGCAGGCCGACCCGTTGGCGAGCGACCATCGGCGACAGGGAGGTCGCCGATGAGCCTACAGGGATGTATTTACGGCGTGTCGCGAGCGAACGGGTCGACCTGCCGTAGCGGGCAACCGCATTGCAGCCTTCTCAGGCCCAGGATGACGACGCCAGCCGCGTGCGCAACGCCTGCAAGGCCCGGGCGCGATGGCTGAGGCGATTCTTCAGTTCGAGCGGCATCTCCGCCGCGCTCAGTCCCGATTCGGGATCGAGGAAGACCGGATCGTAGCCATGGCCGGCGTCGCCGCGCGGCGCATCGAGGATGCGGCCTTCCCAGACGCCTTCGGCGATCAGGGGCTGCGGATCGTCGGCGTGGCGCAGCAGCACGATCAGCGAATAGAAACGCGCGCCGCGTTGGTGTTCCGGCGTTCCCGCCAGTTCGCCGAGCAGCTTGCGGATATTGCCGGCGGCATCGCCGTGCACGCCGGCATAGTGCGCGCTGATCAGGCCCGGCGCGCCGCCGAGCGCATCCACGAGCAGGCCCGAATCGTCCGCCAGCGCCGGCAGGCCGGTCTGCCGAGCGGCATGCCTGGCCTTGATCAATGCGTTCTCGACGAAACTGCGGCCGTCCTCGACCGCATCTTCGACGCCGAGCTCGCCCTGCGTCGCCAGTTCATGGCCGAGATCGGCGAGCAGCGGGCGCATCTCCGCCAGCTTGCCGCGGTTCGACGTCGCCAGTACGAGTTTCATGCGCGGCGTTCGATCAGGTCCCAGCGATTGCCGTAGCGATCCTCGAACACGACGACCTTGCCGTAAGCCTCATCGCGCGGCGCTTCGACGAAACGCACACCGCGGGCGCTCATCGCCGCATGGTCGCGATCGAAATCGTCCGTGTGCAGGAAGAAGCCGACACGACCGCCGGTCTGGTCGCCGATGCGTTCGCTCTGCCGCGGCGTGCTGGCGCGCGCCAGCAGCAGGGCGCACTGCGAATTCGCCGATGGCGCCACCAGCACCCAGCGCTTGCCGCCGCCGAGGTCTTCGTCCTCAAGCAGCAGGAAGCCGAGGTCCTGCGTGTAATGCGCGATGGCCGTGTCGTAGTCGTCGACCAGCAGCGCGATCTGGGCCAGGTGCCGGTTCATCGACCCAGCGCTTCGCGTTGCGCCGCCACCAGCTCGGCGATGCCTTTCTCGGCCAGGCCGAGCAGGGCGTCCATTTCGTCGCGGCGAAAGGCATGGCCTTCGGCCGTGCCCTGCACTTCGATGAACCCGCCGCCATCGTTCATCACGACGTTCATGTCGGTGTCGCAATCGGAGTCTTCGGCGTAATCGAGGTCGAGCACCGGCACGCCCCGATGGATGCCGACGGACACGGCCGCAATGCCGCCGAAGACCGGGTCGCGGGTCAGCTCGCCGCGCGCGCGCAAGGCCGACACG
>CAYWHO010000043.1:0-1667 GCA_964458195.1 uncultured Arenimonas sp. | reverse complement strand
GCAAGCTCGCAAGGCTCGGCCGATCAGGCGCTGGATTTACAGAGTAAGACCGCCTTGCTTGACGCTGGCGGCTTCGCGGTTCATGCGGGTGTGCGTCGAGCGCGGCAGCATGCCGTATTCGGCCGTCACCCAGCCCTCGCCCTTGCCGCGCAGGAAGCCGGGGACCTTGTTCTCGACACTGGCGGTGCACAGCACCCGGGTGTCGCCGAACGAAATCAGCACCGAGCCCTCGGCATGCTTGGTGAATTGCCGTTCGATGCGGACAGCGCGCATCTGATCGGGGGCGCGGCCGCTCGGCCTGGACGGGTTGCTCATGCGGAGGGATCCGGTAAAACCTGGGCCGGCTAGATTAACACCCGCGTCGCTCGCCTTCCGGGATGCCATACTTCGTGCCCGTGAGCCTGGAGTCCCCGCGATGATCCGCAGCATGACCGCCTTCGCCGCCAGCGAGCGCGCCGCCACCGGCGGCAGCCTCAGCTGCGAATTGCGCGCGGTCAACCATCGTTACCTTGAGCTGTCGGTGCGCTTGCCGGAAGAGCTGCGCACGATCGAGACCACGCTGCGCGAGCGCGTGGCGGCGAAGATTTCCCGCGGCAAGGTCGATCTCGGCATCCGCTATCGGCCGGCAGCCGCGTCGGTGGGCGAACTGAAAGTCAACGAGCGTTTGCTGGCGCAGTTGGCCGAACTCGGCCAGGCGACGGCGGCCCGTTTTCCCTCGCTGCAGGTCAACCTGACGCAGTTGCTGCAGTTCCCGGGCGTGCTCGAAGTGGCCGAGCTCGACCAGGCCGGGTTGCAGGCCGAAGCGCTGGCCCTGTTCGATGCCACCGCCGCCGAGTTCGTCGCGGCGCGCGCGCGCGAAGGCGAGAAGCTGGCCGTGGTGATGCGCGAGCGCCTGGACGGCATCGAGCGCATCGTCGGCCAGATCCGCCAGTGGCTGCCGGATATCCGCGCGGCCCTGCGCGCCAAGCTCGAGAACAAGCTGGCCGACC
This sequence comes from uncultured Arenimonas sp., assembly GCA_964458195.1. Taxonomy (GTDB): domain Bacteria; phylum Pseudomonadota; class Gammaproteobacteria; order Xanthomonadales; family Xanthomonadaceae; genus Arenimonas. The sequence continues at coordinate 678 of CAYWHO010000043.1, read as the reverse complement.
TCAAGTTGCCGCTCGAGCCCGGCCGGCTCGAACAGGAAGTCGTGTTGAACTTGCAGAAGATCGACGTGGACGAAGAGCTCGACCGCCTGACCAGCCACGTCGCCGAGGCCCGTCGCGTGCTGGCCCTGCCGGAGGCGGTGGGGCGCCGGCTGGATTTCCTGATGCAGGAGTTCAACCGCGAGGCCAATACGCTGGGTTCGAAGTCGGTCGATTCGCGCACGACGCAGTCCGCGGTCGAGTTGAAGGTGCTGATCGAACAGCTGCGCGAGCAGGTGCAGAATCTCGAATAGTCGTGTTGAGTCGGGCGTCGGCACCTCCCCGTGCCGGATACCGACTTCGAAGGGAGCACTTATGCGTGGAACCCTCTACATCGTCGCGGCACCCTCGGGGGCCGGCAAATCCAGCCTCGTCAACGCCGTGCTGGCCAAGGAGCCGGGCATCGCGCTGTCGATCTCGTTCACCTCGCGCGCGCCGCGGCCGGGCGAGCGCCATGCGCAGCACTACCACTTCGTCAGCAAGGACGAGTTCGAACGCATGATCGCCGCCGGCGATTTCTTCGAATACGCCCTGGTGCACGGCGACTACAAGGGCACCGCCAAGCAATCGGTGGAACCGCAGCTGGCCGCCGGCAAGGACGTGCTGCTGGAGATCGACTGACAGGGCGCCCGCCAGGTGCGC
>CAYWHO010000042.1:0-13116 GCA_964458195.1 uncultured Arenimonas sp. | reverse complement strand
TGGTGCAACTGCCGCTCGACGTCCTGTCGAGCCCTCGCCCGACGCGCGACCTGCCTTGCAGGTCGCAGGCGCGTCGTCCTCGACCGCTCGGACGGCTCCGCGCCTGTCGCACGATCTCGAATCGAACGGCGTTCCATGAAGGTAACCGCCTGAATCGAGCGCGAAATTCTACCTGAGCGGGCCGGGGCGGACAACCTGAACGTTTCCCGCGCTTGGCCGGGGGCGGGGCGGTAGGCACAATGGCCGGGTTCTTCCCGAGTGCCCCCATGTCCTACCTGGTCCTTGCCCGCAAATGGCGCCCCCGGCGCTTCGCCGAACTGGTCGGGCAGGAACATGTGGTGCGCGCGCTGACCAATGCCCTCGATAGCGGGCGTGTCCATCACGCGTTCCTGTTCACCGGCACGCGCGGCGTCGGCAAGACCACGATCGCCCGAATTTTCGCCAAGAGCCTGAACTGCGATCGCGGGACCTCGGCCGAACCCTGCGGCGAGTGCGCCGCCTGCCTGGACATCGACGCCGGGCGCTTCGTCGACCTGCTCGAGATCGATGCCGCCAGCAATACCGGCGTGGACGACGTGCGCGCCCTGATCGAGAACGCGCAATACATGCCCGCGCGCGGACGCACGAAGGTCTATCTGATCGACGAAGTGCACATGCTGTCGAAGAGCGCATTCAACGCGCTGCTCAAGACGCTGGAAGAACCACCCGGGCACGTCAAGTTCCTGCTCGCCACCACCGACCCGCAGAAATTGCCGGTCACGGTATTGTCGCGCTGCCTGCAGTTCAACCTGCGACGGCTGGAACAAGGCCAGATCGCCGGACAGATGCAGCGCATCCTGCAAGCCGAAGGCATCGCTGCCGAAGCCGGTGCGATCGAGCTGTTGGCGCGTGCCGCCGACGGCAGCCTGCGCGACGGCCTCTCGCTGCTCGATCAGGCCATCGCCTACACCGGCGGAAAACTGGAGGAGTCGGCGGTCAACGCGATGCTGGGCACGGTCGAACGCGCGCAGGTCGGCGCCCTCATCGCCGCGCTGGCCGAGGGCGATGGTGCGCGCCTGATCGCCGAAGTGGAGGCGATGGCGCAGTACTCGCCCGATTTCGCCCAGGTGCTGGAGGATCTCGCCAGCGAACTGCATCGCATCCAGTTGCACCAATTGGTGCCCGGTTTCCAAAGCGAGGGCTCGCGCGTCGACGCGGCGGGCTTCGCCGCGCGCCTGGCGCCGGAACTCGTGCAGCTCTGGTATCAGATGGCGGTAAGCGGGCGTCGCGATCTCGGTTTTGCGCCGAGTCCGCGCGCCGGTTTCGAGATGGCCTTGCTGCGCATGCTGGCCTTCCGTCCGGGCGGCAGCGCCTCCAACGAGAAAGTCGTTTTGCCGGGAGCGGCGCAGGCCACGACCGCCGCAGCGTCGGCGCTGCCTGCGGCATCCGCCCCGCACCCGCCCACGCAAGCGCCGGTTGCCACGCCGGCCGCGACGATACCCGCGGCGTCAGTGCCAGCGTCCGCCGCCGCACCGTCGCCGATGGACGAGGCGTCGCCGCGCGCGCCCTTGCGCAATGCCGAGGACTGGCTCCTGCTGATCGGTAATGCCGGACTGAAGGGCCCGGTACGCGAGCTGGCGTCGCACTGCGGTTTTTGCGCTTATGCCGACGGCGTGCTCGGCCTGAGCCTGCCCGATGCCTTCGAACACCTGCGATCCGACAAATCGGTTTCGTCCCTGGCGCAGCAACTGGCGGTCTTGCTCGGCGCGGCGCCGAAGATCCGTTTCGAGAAGATCGCCGTCAACGGCGAAACCCTGCACGACCGTCACCAGCGCCAACGCAGCGAACGCCAGAGCGGCGCCGAGAGTTCCTTCATGGCCGATCCGGTCGTCGCGCAACTCATCGGGCAGGGCGGCAGGGTGGTGCCCGATTCGATCAAACCCCTGGACCAAGCGAGCGAAAGATGAAAGGCAATATCGCGCAGATGATGCAGCAGGCGCAGCGCATGCAGGAGAACCTGAAGCGCGCCGAGCTGGAACTGGCCCAACTCGAAGTGACTGGTCAGGCCGGCGGCGGCATGGTCAGCGTCACGATCACCGGCAAGATGGAAACGCGCCGCGTGCATATCGATCCTTCGGTGCTGGCCGATGCGGAGATGCTGGAGGACCTGATGGCGGCCGCTTTCAACGATGCCGTCGGCAAGGCCAATGCCGAAAGCGCCAAGCGCATGTCGGCGGCAACGGCGGGCATGCCGCTGCCGCCGGGAATGAAGCTGCCGGGGCTTTTTTAAGACGGATGATGCGGCGTCCTGCCGCCACATCCGTGCGTCGGGAGAAATGCGTGGTTTTCTCCCGACGCCGGCACGCGCCTGAGGCGCGCACCGAGCGCACATCCGTGTGCGCCCGATCTTCGGTCGGCCCCTGCCATTGCGCGAGGCATGCGTAATGTCATCCCTCCTGGAACAATTGATCGACGCCTTGCGCTGCCTGCCCGGCGTGGGCCAGAAATCGGCGCAGCGCATGGCTTACCACTTGCTGGAACGCGACCGCGAAGGCGGACAGCGGCTGGCCGACGCGCTGAGCGAAGCGATCGCGCGCATCGGCCATTGCAGCCAATGCCGCGACTTCAGCGAATCGGCGCTGTGCACGACCTGCGCCAGCGCATCGCGCGAGCGCAGCCTGCTATGCGCGGTCGAGAGCCCCGCCGATCGCCTCGTCATCGAGCAGGCCACCGGCTATCGCGGCCTGTATTTCGTGTTGCAGGGCCGGCTGTCGCCGTTGGACGGCATCGGTCCGCGGGAGCTCGGCCTGGACCAGCTGGTGGCGCGACTTGGGCAAGGCGAGATCAAGGAGCTCATCATCGCCACCAACCCGACGGTGGAAGGCGAGGCGACGGCGCACTACCTGGCGCAGATCGCCCGGCAGGCAGGCGTGCGGCCGAGCCGGCTCGCGCACGGCGTGCCGCTGGGTGGCGAACTCGAATACGTGGACCGCGGAACGCTGGCGCACGCCTTCGGCTCGCGTCTTGAAGTGGAATCCTGAAACAACCAAGCATCCCTGTAGGAGTTCGTGATGAGCCCGATCCTGTTGCTTGCCCTCGCCGCCGCCACGCCCCTGCCGGAAGGCGAACGGGTGGCGGAGCAAGACGCCTGTTTCACCATCAGCATGGTCCGCGACGGCAAGAGCAGCGACATGGGCCAGGTCCGGCAGACGGTGCGGCGCGTCCACGCCGACGGCAAGGATCAGCTGCACGTGTTGATCCACCAGCAGGCCGGCAGTTTCGACATGCGCGACAGTTTCGTGCTCGATGGCAAGACGATGCGCCCGATCCATTTCGAGAACCAGCGCCGGGGCGAGACCCATGTCGTGCTCGACTATCGCGACGATGCGATCGAGGGCAGCAAGGTCGAGAAGGACGGCAGCAAGTCGGTCGTCCGGGTGCCGTTGACGCAACCGGTCTGGGAAGGAAACCTGTTTGGCGTGATGTTCGCCGGATTACCCCTGCAACCGAAGGGCGTGTATCGCGTGCCCTTCTACCAGTACGACAAGGGGCTAGGCGAGTTCAGCGTACGCGTAAAAGGCAGCGAATCGGTGGCGACGCCCGAGGGCCCGGTGGATGCATGGGTGCTCGAGGTGGGAACCGACGACCTGCGCCGGGTCGAATACCTGATCGCTCGCGACAACGCTCGCGAACTGGGCTACCGCAGCGAAGGCTTCGCGCAGAAGCTCGGTGGCGACTGTTCGAAGATTCCGCCGGCGGAGACTGGCGCGAAGCCCGCCAAGGCCGAATAATCGCGGCAGCCCCCGAAGGGAATCCGAATGAGCGACAGCATCTTTTCCCGCATAGCCAGGCGCGAGATTCCGGCCGACATCGTCTACGAGGACGATCGTCTGATCGCCTTCAAGGACATTTCGCCGCAAGCGCCGGTGCACGTGCTCTTCGTGCCGAAGTTGCATTATCCGACGCTCAACGACGTGCCGGAGAACGAGGCCGAGCTGCTTGGCCGCATGATGCTGGCGGCTGCGGATTACGCCAAGGCGCAAGGTTTCGCCGATCGCGGCTACCGACTGGTGATGAACTGCAACCGCGAGGGCGGGCAGACGGTGTTCCATATCCACCTGCACCTGCTGGCGGGGCGGACGATGGATGGCGGTTTCGGCTGAAGCGCGATCACGCGGAGGCGATCATGGGCGCGAACCTTCTGGCGATCCAACCGGTGCTGGGTGCCAAGGACGTATCCCGGTCGGTGGCGTTCTATCGGCAGCTCGGGTTCGAACCGGTGTTCGTCGATTCGCCGACCGATCCGCGTTACGCCGTCGTCTGTCGCGACGGACAGGAACTGCACCTGCAATGGGCCGATCCGCAACAATGGGCGTACCCGACCGACCGGCCGGCCTGTCGCTTCCTCGCGCAGGACGTCGATGTCCTCTACGAAGAATTCGTCGCCAGCGGCGCGGCGACGGCCGAAACCGCGGACGGCAGTCCCTGGGCGCAGCCGGCCGACACGCCCTGGGGCACGCGCGAATTCCATCTGCGCGATCCCGCCGGCAACAGCCTGCAGTTCTACCGCGCGCTTTAGCGGCCCGTCTGGCGGGGAAATGAATCGGGTGTTCAGGCGCGGAAGTCGCGCAGATCCTTGATCAGTTGCAGGCGTTCGTCGGCATCGAGTCCATGCCCGGCGTAGCGGCAGTCGCTGTATCGGCGGCCCAGCGTGAGCAAGCGCTCGGCCAGCGCCGGTCGTTCCAGCGCGACCCGTTCGACGAAACTCAGCGGCGGTTCCGATTCATGCTTGCGCAGGCCGGCGCGGGCGAGGCGACGCACGACGCGACGCCAGGCGCGCACCAGCGGGTCGCTGCGATCGCGATGCTGGCGCAACAGCAACAGCAGGGTGATGGCCAGCGCGATCATCGCGCCGACCGCGAAGGCGACCACCAGCTGCCAATTGTCCGCTTCTTCGATGCCGAACGGCTTCAACAGGCCCTTCTGCCGCACCGAATCGAAGCCGAGCACCAATTCGTTCCATTGCCGGCGCAGGAAATCGCCGCCGTCGAACATCGGCTCGAGCATGCTGCCGGCGAAACCGGCGATGCCGGCTTGCTGCTGTGCCTGCAGGTCGTCGACCGTGTCGAGGATGTTCTCCGGCGCAATGGCCGCGGTGGGGTCGACGCGTTTCCAGCCATGGCCCTCGATCCAGACCTCGGCCCAGGCATGCGCATCCTTGCGATTGATGCGCCAGTAGTCGCCGATGTTGTTGTAGCGGCCTCCGACATAGCCGGTGACGACGCGCGCCGGAATGCCGGCGGCGCGCATGAAAACGACATAAGCCGAGCTGAAATGCTGGCAGAAGCCCAATCGCGTGCTGAACAGGAATTCGTCTGTGGCGTTGTAGCCCAGCGGCGGCGCAGCCAGCGTGTACTTGAAGTCGCGCCGCATCCAGTCGAGGAAACGGTTCGTCAGTTGCTCCGGATCCGGCGTTTCCGCCTGCCATTGCCTTGCGAGCGCGCGCACCCGCGGATCGCGATTCGGCGGCAGCGAAAGCAGCATCCGGCGTTCCCAGTCGGGCAACACGTCCTCGATGATGGAATACGGAGCCGAATGCCCCTCATAACGCATCAGGTTGGTTATGGGGTCGGAGCGGATCGCCGTCATTTCGCTGTTCACGCGCGACGATTCCGGCGCATCCAGCGGCAGCTCCAGCACGAGCAGATCGCGACGGTTGGTCGGCTCCAGCATCACTTCGTAGGAAATGGTTTGGCCCTTCGCCGCGATGCGCGGTGCGGGCCGCAGCGCCGCGCTGTCGTCGCGGCTCCAGGCTTCGCCGTCGAAACGCGTCAACACCGGGCCGCGCCAATACATCTGGTCGCGCGCCGGCGTGGCGCCCGGGAAGCGCACGCGCATCGCCGCCCTGTCGTCCACCAGCACGTCCTGCCAGTCGAACGGCGTCATGCGATCGCCCAGGCCCATTTGCGAGACCGCATTGTCCGGCAGCCCCCACATCGGCGCGGCCAGGCGCGGGAACAACCAGAAACCCGCCAATGCCAGTGGTAGCGCCATCGCCAGCGCCCGACCGGCGCGCCAGGCCAGGCGCCACGTGTCCGACAGCGAGCCCTGCAGCAGCGCAGCCCAGGCCATCGTCGACAACAGCAGGGCCGGCAAGGCCAGGCCGAGCGTGATCGGCCCCTGATCGTCGAGAAAGGCCGCGAACGGCGCGAACAGCGAAAAACCGAGCAGGCTGCGCGCGTCACGCAGGCTGTAGGTTTCGTAGGACTTGAGCATCAGCATCGCCAGCAGGCCGCTGCTGGCGGTGTCGCGTCCGACCCGGAATCCGTAGGCCGCCATCACCAGGCCGCCGATGGTCAGCACCAGCAGCAGGCGCAGCCAGGCCGGCCACGATTTCTCGCTCCACAGCGACAACGCGCAAGTCGCCAATAGCACGATCGCCAGCCAGCCCGGTTGCAACAGCAGCAGGGGCAGGGCGCAGGCGAGCGCGGACACGCCGGAAAAACGCCGCAGCGAAGGCGCCAACGGTTCAGTCATGGCGCGCCTCCGCCTCCGGCATCAATGCCAGCGCGCGCAGACAGGCGTGCCGATGTTCGGCGCCGCGACCGGGCGGCAGGAACTGCGAAGGCAGGCGCAGGCTGTAGCGACTGCCGCTGCGTTCGGCTTCGACGACCCAACGCGCCAGCCGGCTGATCCTGCCTTCATGGTCGAGTCCGGTCAGCAGATTCCAGTCCAGCGCGATATCGCGCGCCACGGCCGATTCGTATTCGCGCACGAGAAGTTTGTCGGCGCGCGCCGACGCCTTCCAGGCGATCTGCCTCGGCATGTCGCCGGTGCGGTAGTCGCGCAAGTGGTGCGGTTGTTCGCCGTGCGCCCGCGTGCGCGGCGAGTCGCCGTCGCCCAACGACTCCGGCAAGGGCGGTGCCTCCGGATCGAGGCGCGGATAGACCAGCAGCCGCGTGTCGGGCAGCAGCCAGGACCAGGCGCGTGCGAGCCCGAGCGGACGTTGCGTGCTCAAACGCAGTCTGCCCGGGCTGAACCAACCGCGTTTCGCCACGGGAACCTCGAGCGCCAGTTCGATCTCTTCGCCGGCGGGCAGCGAGAACTGGCCGAGCATGCCTTCGCAGAGCAGTTCCAGGCCCGGCCGGTCGCGCGCGCCTTCGGCGTCGAAACGGAACTTCAAGCGCATGGCCTGTCCGGCATGCACCGCATCGGCATGCAGGGCCTTGAGGCGGACGCCGGAGAGGATCAGGTGCGCATGCACGAAACTGTTGTGGGCCAGCGCGAAGATCAGGAACACGAGCAGCAGCGCCGGATTGTTGTTGTAGTTCAAGCCGCCGACCAGCATCGCCACGATCAGCGCGCCGAGGAACAGCCCGAACCCCGTCGGCAGGATGAAGATGCGCTTGCGATTGATCCGGATCGGCAGCGCTTCCGGATGGCGCGGCCGGACGAGGGCGATCTTCGCGAGTCGATCGCCGAAACGCTCGACGGCATCGCGCGCCGGAGTCGTCACGCGCTCAATCGACGGCGACGGACTTCAGGATCGACGCCGCCAGCGCATCGCGCGAGTCGGCCTCGGCTTCCGGCACCAGTCGGTGCGCGGCGACTTCCACGAACAGGGCCTGTACGTCCTCCGGCAAAGCGTGCGCGCGCCCGTCGATCAGGGCGAGGGCGCGGGCGCCTTGCAGCAAGGCCAGGCCCGCACGCGGAGACAGGCCGACGCGCACGCCGCGATGCCGGCGGCTCTCGCCGAGCAGGGATTGCACGTAGGCGATGAGGGCATCGCTGGCGTGCACCCGGGCGACAGCGGCGCGCAAGGCCAGCACATCTTCGGTGGAAAGTTTCGGCATCGCCTGGGCGATCATCTCGCGCCGATCGCTGCCCGCGAGCATTTCGCGCTCGGAGGCCGCATCCGGATAGCCGAGTCGCACGCGCAGCAGGAAGCGGTCGAGCTGGGAATCGGGCAGCGGGAACGTGCCGGCCAGATCGACCGGATTCTGCGTGGCGATCACGAAGAAGGGTTGCGGCAGGCCGTGGCCCACGCCGTCCACGGTGACCTGGTGTTCGGCCATCGCTTCCAGCAGCGCGCTCTGCGTGCGCGGCGGCGCACGGTTGATTTCGTCGGCAAGCAGGAGCTGGGTGAAGATCGGGCCCGGGTGGAAACGGAATTCGCGCGCGTTCGGATCGAAGATCGATACGCCCAGGATGTCCGAAGGCAGCAGGTCGGAGGTGAACTGCATGCGCTGGAAATCCAGGCCCAGGGTCGCGGCGAGTGCGCGCGCCAGCGTGGTCTTGCCGAGGCCGGGAAGGTCTTCCACCAGCAGGTGTCCGCCCGCCAGCAGGGTGGCGAAAGCGAGGCGGACTTCGCGCGGCTTGCCGAGCACCAGCGCGTTGATCTGGTCCACCGCGGCGCCGAGGGCGGCGCGCAGGGGGTCGGGTAGGATGGTGGCGTGTAGGGCCTGCACGGGCATGGGCGGTTCCGTTAGGGGCGATTCGGGGGGAATGGAAAGCATGCTGGCATGAAACGCGATTATCTGCGCGTGAATTTCCTCGTCCTGTGGGCGTCGTTGTCGATCGTCAAGTTCCTGCTCGCCTGGCGCTTGCCGCTGTTCGTCGATGAAGCGTTCTACGTCTGGGAGAGCCGGCACCTGGCCTGGGCCTACTCGGATCTGCCCGGCTTGACCGCGTGGCTGATCCGGGCCGGTACGACGCTCGGCGGCCAGGCTGAACTGGCAGTGCGCCTGCCCTTCCTGCTGATCGGCGCGAGTCTGCCCTGGTGGGTGGTTCGCCTGGCCGCGCGCTGGTTCGGCGAAGAGCAGGGCTGGCGCGCCGGACTGCTCGCCCTGCTGATGCCCTTGTCGGGGCTGCTCGGCGTGCTCGCGGTGCCTGACGTGCCGATGGTGTTCGCGGCCCTGCTTTGCCTGGAAGCCATCGCGCGTTGCCGCGAGCGTGTTTCCTGGCCGGCCTGTCTGCTGTTGCTCGTCGGTCTGGTCGTCGGCGCGCTGTCGCATTACCGCTTCGCCCTGGTCGTGTTGGCCGGTTTCGTCGGCCTGCTGTACGACGCGCGCGGTCGTGAATTGTTGCGCGCACCGCGCCTGTGGGTCGTCGCCTTCGTTGGTGCCTGCGCCTGGTGGCCGCTGCTGTGGTGGAATCTTCGCCACGCCGGCGCGGGCCTGCGTTTCCAGCTGTTGGAACGCAACCCCTGGAGTTTTCACGCGGAGGGCTGGCAGTGGTTGCCGATCCAGGCCTTGTTGCTGACGCCGCCCCTGTTCGTGTTGCTGCTGGCGGCCTGGCGCCGCGCGCGGCGCGCCTCTCCTGACGCGTCGGCGCCCGGGCGCTTGCTGCATGGCATCGCCCTGGTTTCGGTCGGCGGCTATTTCCTGCTCGGTTTTTTCGCCGATCGCGAGCGCGTGAGTTTCCATTGGCCGCTGGCGGGATGGCTGGCCCTCGTCGCGATCGCGCCTGTCGTGCTGCTGGAATGGCGACGCGGGTTCAGGGCGCTGGTCTACGCGAGCGCGGCCTGTGGACTGGCATTGGCGACGGCCTGGCTGGCGATCGCGGGCAGCCCGACCTTGCGTGCGGAGCTGCTGGCCGGCAAGGCTTACGCATCGGGATTCGCCGGCTGGCGCGAGGTCGCCGCCGAAGTCCGTCGCGAGTCGTTGCCGCCGGGAACGCGCATCGTCGCCGACAATTTCGCCTTGGCCGCGCAACTTTCGTTCGCGCTGGATCGCGACGACATCCTCGTGCTCGACCATCCGCTGAACCACAAGCACGGTCGAGCCGAACAACTGCGATGGTGGAAAGCGATTTACGAGCCGCAACCGTCGGCCGGCGACGACATGCTGTTGGTGGTGGAAGACAGCGCGATCCCGATGAAACACCGACTGGCCGCCTATCATTCGCGCTGCGCGCGTTTCGGCGCGATGCCCGTGCCGCGCGCCTTGCTCGTGGATCACGGCCGCAAGCGCTTCCTGCTCTATCGTTTCGACGCCGGGAGCCCGAAATCCTGCGCGATGCCGGCGCTCGCCTGGATCGATGCGCCGACGCAGGGTGCGCGGCTTCCGGCGGTATTCGACGTCCAGGGCTGGGCATTCAAGGACGGCGCCGGACTGCGCGATGTCGAGGTCCTGCTCGATGGCGAACCGGTAGCGCGAGCGCGATACGGCCTCGCGATGCCGCAGGTGGCGGACTACTGGCGCATCTCCAGCGATCCGGCCCAGCCGAACGTCGGGTTCAGCGCGCGAATCGACGCGTCGGCATGGCCGCCGGGACGACACTGGCTCGGCTTGCGCCTGCACGGGCGCGATGGCAGTCGCGAAGACTGGCCCGAGTTGCGCTTCGCTCTCGCGCCGCGATGAAAACGCCGGCGCCGTTTACGGCAGGCTGAAGCCGGCCTGGCGCAGGGCTTTCGCCAGCGAGATCAGCGGCAGGCCGATCAGGGCGCTGGGATCGCGCGATTCGATGCTCTCGAACAGGGTGATGCCGAGGCCTTCGGCCTTGAAACTGCCGGCGCAGTCGTACGGCTGTTCCGCATGCAGATAGCGTTCGATCTCCGCGTTCGTCAACGGGCGGAACTGCACCACGGTCAAGTCGCAGAAGCGCATCGTGCGTTTGTCGCTGTGGCGGAAAACGGTGACGGCCGTATGGAAATGCACGCGATGGCCGGCGGCGGCGGCTAGCTGGTCGGCCGCGCGCTCGAAACCGCCCGGTTTGCCCAAGGCCTGCCCGTTGAGTTCGGCGACCTGGTCCGAACCGATCACCCAGGCATCGCGATGGCGCTCGGCCACCGCTCGAGCCTTGGCCTCGGCCAGCCGTTGCGCGCGCGCCATCGGACTTTCGCCGGTCAACGGGATCTCGTCCACGTCCGGGCGCGCCGTTTCGAACGGCAGGCCGAGCCGGGCCAGCAGGCCGCGGCGATAAGGCGAGGTGGAGGCGAGCACGAGCATCATGAGGTTCCGTTCGAGGGAGGGCGCCGGAGTGCCGGGGGTTCGCGACTGGCGGCTTCGTCGGCGGCCCGCGTGGCGCTGGCGAGCGCCGCCCCGGCCGACTCGAGGTTGGCGAGTTGCTGCTCGAGTTTTTCGCGCGCCCGGGTCAGGGCCGCGCAGGCCGTCTCGAGTTCGGCCAGCCCGGCGGTCTCGCCGTTCTGCTGGATCCACAGGCGGTGCTGCAGCACGTCGCGCTTGGCCTCGCGGATGGGCAGGGCATGCTCGAGCGAAGCTTGGGCCACGGCGCCGATATCGGCCGGGATGCGTCCCACCACCGGCTGCAGCGATTGCATGCGTTCCTGACTGCGGTCGAGCAGGCGCTCCACCGCATCGGCCAGGTCGAGCAGGCGGGCAAGCATGCGCTGGCGCTGCAACTGGCGGCCCCGCCAGAACAGAAAGGCCGCGATGGCGGCCAGGGCCAGCAGGCCGAGCAACAGGGAGGGGCTCATCGGCGGCTTCCGGGAATGTCCGGGCCAGTCTGCACCAGCCTGCCGAGCAGCGGCAATCCGAAGCGGGGTGGACCGGGCCGACCTCGCCCTGCCTAAACCCCCGCCGCCAGAAGGTTTTCGGGTTTGACAGGGTGGTGTGCCCGCCCTACAATTTCGCTCTTATGTCCGCTTCCTTGCCCTCCGTGGTCGATGCATGGCGCATGGTGGCGGCCCGCCGTTGTTTCGAAGGCACGTTGCCGCTGTCCGGTTTCGACCGGCTTCGCAGCAGCCTGACGGATACCGACGGGGAGTGCCGGTTTTCGCTGGAATTCGGGCGCGATTCGCTGGATCTGCCTTTCGTCGAGATCCGCGCCGACGCCCGACTGCCGCTGCTGTGCCAGCGCTCGCTGGAGCGCTACCTGCAGCCGGTGGAGATCCGCCAGCGCCTGGGCCTGATCACCCAGGAAGCGCAGGAAAGCGCGTTGCCGGAGGACATGGAGCCGTTGCTGCTGAGCGGGGATGCCGACATCGATCCGGTGGCTTTGATCGAAGACGAGCTGATCCTGGCCCTGCCGGTGGTGCCGATAGACCCGGAAGCGCGTTTGCCCGAAGCGAAATGGGCGGACGATGCGGAAGACGAAGACAAACCGAATCCTTTCGCCGCCCTGTCGGCGCTGAAAGAAAAACTGAAGTAGCTGGAGAACACCAATGGCTGTGCAGAAATCCCGCAAGACCCCGTCCACCCGCGGCATGCGCCGTTCGCACGACGCCCTGACGGCCAAGCAGCTGGCGACCGACGCCACCACGGGCGAGACGCACCTGCGTCACCACGTGACCAAGGACGGCTTCTATCGCGGCCGCAAGGTCGTCGACGTGAAGTCGGCGGTCGACGTCGAAGAGTGATGCCGGGGTCCGCCACGGCGGACCGGCGCTATCCTGAACGCGGCGGGCCTCGTCCCGCCGCGTGCTTTTTCTGATCCGCGAAAGCGGATCCGGACATTCGGAGCGGTTATGGGCGTTTATTCGCGGATCGCCGGCACCGGCAGCTACCTGCCGGAGAGAGTGCTGACCAACGCCGACCTCGAGAAGATGGTCGATACCAGCGACGAGTGGATCGTCGCCCGCACCGGCATTCGCGAACGTCGCGTCGCCGCCGAAGGCCAGACCACCGGCGACCTCGCTTTCGAAGCCGCTACCCGCGCGATGCAGGCGGCCGGCGTCGAAGCGTCCGAAATCGAGCTGATCGTCGTCGGCACCACCACGCCCGACATCATCTTCCCGTCCACCGCCTGCCTGCTGCAGCATCGCATCGGCGCCAACGGTTGCGCCGCGTTCGATGTCAACGCCGCCTGCTCGGGTTTCGTCTATGCCTTGACGGTCGCCGACAAGTTCATCCGCTCCGGCGCGGTGAAGACGGCCCTGGTCGTCGGCGCGGAAACGCTGACGCGCATGCTCGACTGGTCCGACCGCAACACCTGCGTGCTGTTCGGCGACGGCGCCGGCGCCGTCGTGCTGAAGGCCGACGACGAGACCGGCATCCTGTCGACGCACCTGCACGCCGATGGCGGCAAGAAGGAATTGCTGTACAACCCGGTCGGCGTTTCCGCCGGCTTCAAGCCGGAAGAGAAGAATGCCGGCGTGCGCGTGCTGATGGCCGGCAGCGACGTGTTCAAGTACGCGGTGAAGGCGCTCGACGCGGTGGTCGAGGAAACGCTCGAGGC
>CAYWHO010000041.1:2101-13233 GCA_964458195.1 uncultured Arenimonas sp. | reverse complement strand
CCCTGGCGCCAGGCCCAGATCGACGGGCTGACGTAATGCACGGTGCGCAGACCGGCGCGCTTGAGCTTCTTCTCCAGCCCCAGGTTGAAGTCGGGCGCATCGATGCCGATGAAGACGTCGGGTTTCCATTCGAGCAGGCGCGCATGCAAAGACTTGCGCAGGCGCAGCAGGCGCGGCAGGTGGCGCAGCACCTCGGCCAGGCCCATCACCGCCAGTTCGTCGCTTTCGTGCCAGACCTGCATGCCTTCGGCACGCATGCGGGGGCCGCCGACGCCGGCGAACTCTGCCGCGGGGAATCGCTGTTTCAGCTCGTGCAGCAGGCCGGCGCCGAGCAGGTCGCCCGAAGCTTCGCCGGCGACGAGGGCGATGCGCATGAAGTTCGCGGCCCTAGCGCAGCAAACCGCGTTCGCTGCGCTCGATGAAATCGAGCATGCGCCGCACGTCGTCGGACTGGTCGGCACCGGCGGCCAGTTCCTGCTTGGCCTCGGCCAGCGGTTTGCCGGACATGTAGACCGTGCGATACGCGCGCTTGATCGCGGCGATGCGGTCGGCGTCGAAGCCGCGTCGTTTCAGGCCTTCGGCATTGATGCCGCGCGGTTCGGCGTATTTGTCGGCGACCATCAGGTAGGGCGGTACGTCGCCGTTGACCAGGCAGCCCATGCCGATGAAGGCGTGTTCGCCGATGCGGCAGAACTGGTGCACGCCGGCGAAGCCGCTCATGATCACCCAGTCGCCGACGGTCACGTGACCGGCGAGCGTGGCGTTGTTGGAGAACACCGTGTCGTTGCCGACGATGCAGTCGTGCGCGATGTGCACGTACGCCAGGAACAGGTTGCGGTCGCCGATCTTCGTCAGGCCGCCGCCGCTGCCGGTACCGCGGTTGACGGTGACGAATTCGCGGAAGGCGTTGTCGTCGCCGATGACCAGCTCGGTGCGTTCGCCGGCGAACTTCTTGTCTTGCGGATCGCCGCCGATGGCGGCATGCGCGTGGAAACGGTTGCCACGACCGATGCGGGTCGGTCCGTCGATCGTGCAATGCGGGCCGATCACGCAGCCGTCGCCGATTTCGACCTCGGCGCCGATCACCGCGTACGGACCGACCTCGACATCCCGGCCGAGGCGCGCGCCGGGATCGACGATGGCGCTGGCGTGGATCATCTCAGCCGCGGCCCTCGGCGCAGAGGATTTCGGCGCTGGCCACTTCCTTGCCGTCGACCCGGGCGACGCTCTCGTACTGCGCCATGTTGCGGATCTGCCGCTTCAGGCGCACTTCGAGCATGAGCTGATCGCCCGGCACGACCATCTTGGAGAAACGGGCGTTGTCCACCTTGACCAGGTAGAAGAGTTTTTCCTGCTTGCCGGTATTGCCGTCGTGCTGCAGCGAAAGCTGGGTCAGCAGGCCGCCGGCCTGCGCCATCGCCTCGACCACCAGCACGCCCGGCATGACCGGGTGACCGGGGAAATGGCCCTGGAAGAAGGGCTCGTTCGCCGTCACGTTCTTCATCGCCAGGATGCGCTGGTGCGGATCGAGCTCGAGCACGCGGTCGACCAGCAGGAAGGGATAGCGATGCGGCAGCAGCCCCTGGATGCGGGTGACGTCCACGGGTAGCGCGACGGGATTTTGGCTCATGCTCAGTCCTTGGCCTGGGGCAGGCCGCCGATTTTACGCGCCAGCGCGTCCAGATGCTTGAAGCGGGCGGCGTTCCGCCGCCAGTCCCGGCTGGGCTGGATCGGCGTGCCGGAGGAATATTCGCCCGGTTCGTGCAGCGAATGGGTGACGAGGGTCATCGCCGTCACCAGGACCTTGTCGCAGATCTCGATGTGGCCGACGATGCCGGCGCCGCCGCCGATCAGGCAGTAGCGGCCGATCTTCGCCGAGCCGGCGACCGCCGCGCAGCCGGCCATGGCCGTGTGGGCGCCGACGATGACGTTGTGGCCGATCTGCACGAGGTTGTCCAGGCGCACGTCTTCGCCGAGCACGGTGTCCTCGATGGCGCCGCGGTCGATGCAGGTATTCGCGCCGATCTCGCAATCGTCGCCAACGACCACGCCGCCGAGTTGCGGCACCTTGAGCCAGTGGCCGTCCTGCATCGCCAGGCCGAAACCGTCGGCGCCCAGCACCGCGCCGGGATGTATGCGGACGCGGCGGCCGAGACGCACGCGCGTTACCAGGGTGACGCGGGCGACCAGTTCGCTATCGGCGCCCACCACGCAATCGTCGCCGATCGCGCAGCCCGGGCCGACGAAGGCGCCGGCTTCGATGCGCGAGCGCGCGCCGATCGAGACGAAGGCGCCGACATGCGCTTCCGGCGACACGAGCGCATCGCTGGCGATCGCCGCCGACGCATGGATGCCGGGCTGCCATGCCGTGCGCGGCTCGAACAGCGCCGCGATGCGCGCGAACGCCGCATAAGGGTCGCGCGCGATCAGGCAGGGCACCTTGCAATGTTCGGCATCGTCCGCGCCCAGCACCACCGCGGCCGCGGCGGTATCGGCCAACTGGCTACGGTAGCGGGGATTGGCGAGGAAACCGAGCTGCCCGCCGGACGCGCCAGCCAGCGTGCCGACGCCGACGATCTCGGGATCCTCGTCGCCGCGCCGTTCGAGTCCGAAACGGGCGGCGAGTTCGGAGAGCGGATAGGGCATCGGGCAGCCCGGCGGCTGGGCTTACTGCTGGTTGCCGAAAGTGAACTGCAGGCGCTCGATCTGGTCGCCGTCTTCCTTGCGGATCGGCACGGCGAAGCTGATCGAGATCGGACCCATCGGCGACTGCCATTGCAGGGCCAAACCGGTGCTGACGCGGAACTTGTCGAGGCCGAAGTCGTCGCGCGCGCCGAACACGTTGCCGTAGTCGACGAAAGCCGACAGGCGGGCGCCCGGGCTGCTCAGGATGCGCGGCAGGTAGAACTCCACCGAGCCCGTCGTCTTGATCGGACCACCCAGCGGCTGCAGGCTGCCGTACCCGGCGACGTCGTAGTTCGGTCCGAGCGTATTGGCCTGGAAACCGCGCACCGAACCCGGACCGCCGGCATAGAAATGCTTGAAGAAGGGCAGGCCGCAGTTCTGCGCCGTGCCCGGGATGATGGCGCCGGTGTAGGTGTGGTCGTAGCAGGTCTTCTTGGCGGTTTCGCCGTAGCTGTCGCCATAACCGATATCCACCGACGTGCGCATGATGAGCCACGGCGTCAGCGGCCAGAACTTCTCGAATTCGTAGTTGAAGCGGTAGTACTCGAGGTCGCTGCCCGGCAAGGCGATTTCGCCCGACAGGCGGTGCAGCGTGCCGCGCGTGGGGAACAGGTAGTCGTTGCGCGTGTCGATGGCCCAGCCGGCCTTCAGCGTCCAGGCATTGATCGTCCATTGGCGCGTGCCGCCGGTGACCGGCAGCGGATCCGGGCTCGAGATGTCCAGGTCGTCGTCTTCGCGCGGCGTGCAAGTGCTGGGCGAGACCACCGCGCACGGTGAAGGCTGCGTCTGGCCGTTGGCGTCGAGGATCGGGACGCCGTTGGCGTCGCGCAGGATCTCGTCGCCGTCGTCGTCCGTATGTTCCGTGCTGAAGATCGGCGTGCGCTGGCGATCGCCGAGCGCGTCCACCAGGTAATACACGACCGGCAGCGGCGTGAGGCCGTCCTGCGTCGAGATCTGGTTGCGGAACATGCCGATCGAGGCGCTGACGCTGGTGTTCTCCGACAACGGGATGCCGAAGGTCACTTCGCCGGCGGCATTGCCGGCCGAGTAGCGCGCGGTGGTCGTGGTCGAGGTGTCGTAGTCGCTGTAGCTCAGGCTGTAGCCGACGCTGACGCCGTCGTCGGTGAAGTACGGGTCGAGATAGGAAAAGCTGATGCTGCGCGAGTAGGCGTTGTTGGAAATGGCGACCGCGAAACGGTTGCCGGAACCGAGGAAATTGTTCTGCTGCAGGGCCACGCTGGTAACCAGGCCGCCGTACTGCGAGTAGCCGACGCCGAAGGTGAAGCTGCCGGCGTTGCGCTCCTTGACGGTGATCACCACGTCCACCTGGTCCGGACGTCCCGGCACTTCCGGCGTGTCGACCTCGACGGTTTCGAAATAGCCCAGGCGCTGCAGGCGGATCTTGGAACGGTCGATCGCCGCCTGCGAATACCAGGTCGCTTCGAACTGGCGCATCTCGCGGCGCAGCACTTCGTCGGCGGTGCTGCTGTTGCCCTTGAACAGGATGCGGCGCACCTGCACGCGAGGGCCCGGCTGCACGACGAAATTCACCGCGACCGTCTTGTTGGCGCGATCGATTTCGGGAATCGGGTTGACGGAGGCGTGGGCGTAGCCGAGGTTGGCCAGCGTCGTGGTGATGGAATCGTTGGTCAGTTCGACCAGGGCGCGCGAGAAGACCGTTTCGGGCCGCAGCAGCACCAGCTTCTCGAGGTCCTCGACCGGCAGGTGGGTGTCGCCGGAAACCTTGGTTTCCGAAACCTTGTACATCTCGCCTTCGCTGATGTTGGCGGTGATGTACATGTCCTGCTTGCTGGGGCTGATCGAGATCTGGGTGGATTCCAGGTTGAAATCCACGTAGCCGCGATCGAGGTAGAAGTTGGACAGCTTCTCCAGGTCGCCCGACAGCTTTTCGCGCGAGTACTGGTCGTCGCGCCGGTACCAGGACAGCCAGTTGGTCGTGCCCGATTCCCAGTTCTGCCGCACGATCGATTCGCCGAAGACGCTGTTGCCGACGATGTTGATGTCGCGGATCTTGGCCGGCTTGCCCTCGGTGATCATGATCTTCAGATCGACGCGGTTGCGGTCGAGCGTGGTCACTTCCGGGCTGATCACGACGCCGTACTTGCCGCGGTTGTTGTACTGCCGCGTCAGTTCCTGGGTCAGGCGGTCGAGGTTGAGCGGATTGTAGGTTTCGCCCTCGGCCAGGCCGATCGACTTGATGCCTTTCATCAGGTCGTCGGTCTTGATTTCCTTGTTGCCCTCGATCGTCAGGGTATTGATGGCCGGCCGCTCGGTCACGGTCACGACCAGGATGCCGCCCTGGCGGTCGAGGTGCACGTCGCTGAAGAAGCCGGTGCGGAACAGGGCCCGGATGGCCTCGTTGGCCTTGTTGCGGTCGAGCTGGTCGCCGCGTTCGACCGGAAGGTAGGTGAACACGGTGCCGGCAGAGATGCGCTGCAGGCCGTCGATACGGATGTCCGAGACGGTGAAGGCCTCGAAGTTCTGCGCGAAAGCCTGCCCGGACAGGGCGGCGGCGAGGGCGAGTGCCAGGAGGCGGCGGCGTGCGTTGTTGCGCGTCATCATCGGTCCAGATTGGTGGCGGCAGGGCCGTGGGTCAGGTGATTCGGAGGATTCGCAGGATATCGTTCGTATTTGCCAGCAGGATCAGGCCGAGCAACAGCGCCAGGCCGGCATATTGGCCGGCGATCAGCACGCGCTCGCTGACGGCTCGACCCGAAATCAGTTCGGTAAGGTAATACAGCAGGTGCCCGCCGTCCAAGACGGGGATCGGCAGCAGGTTCAAGATGCACAGGGTCAGGGACAGGCCAGCCATGAAAAAGAGCAGGCGTCCGACGCCCTGGTTGGCTTCGGCATTGGCGGCCTGGGCGATGCCGACCGCGCCACTCAGATTGCGGGTCGAGGCCTGGCCCGTCACCAGTCGCCCCAAAAAGGACAGGATGGTCCGGGTCTGCTTTCCGGTTTCGCGCAGGGCCGCCGTCATGGCCTCGCCTATCGGGTGGCGAATCAGGACGGGCGTGGGGGCGGCGGGTGCGATGCCTAGCAAACGCACCCTTTCGCCGCCGTCCAGCACCAGTTTCGGCGCAATGCTGACCGTCATTTCGTCGCCCTGGCGACGCAGGCGCACTTCCACGGGCTCGCCGGCCGGAGACAGTCGGTTCAGCAGGGGGCGGATCTGCTCGAAACTCCGGATGTCGACGCCGCCCAGCGTCAGGAGCTCATCGCCAGGCTGCAGCTTGCCTTGGGCGGCGGCATCGGGCGCCAACGAACCGACGACGGGCGGCAACTCCGGCTGGGCCGACAAGCCCATCGCGGCGAACGGCCGGGTCTGGTCGAAATCGGGCGGCAAGCGATCCAGGCGCAGCAAACGGCTCGCGTATTCGCCGGCTTGCGTCTGGACGTCGAGGCTGATCGCCTCGCGGTCGATTGCTGCGATCACCAGGGCGGGCAGTGCATCGTCCCAACTTGCGGTCGTCGTCCCGGCGATCGCCAGGATGCGGTCGCCTTGCCGCAATCCGGCCTCGGCCGCCAGGCCCGTGGTCTTGCCGATCGTGGGCGGGTATCCGGGGACCCCGATGACGAAGGCGGCCCACAGCAGGGCAATGCAGAGCAGCAGATTGGCGATCGGGCCGGCGGCGATGATCGCGATGCGCTTCAGCGGCGGTTGCTGGTTGAAGGCGGAGGCGCGCTCGGCAGGTGCGACCTCGTTCTCGCGGTCGTCTAGCATCTTCACGTAGCCGCCGAGCGGAATCATCGCGATCTGGTACTCGGTGCCGTCGCGCGCGGTGCGCGACCAAAGCGCGCGGCCGAACCCGACCGAGAAGCGCAGCACCTTAACCCCGCAGCGGCGCGCCACCCAGTAATGACCGAACTCGTGGAAAGTCACGAGCACGCCCAGGGTCAGGACGAACCACCAGAGGCTGCCGAAGAATTCGCTCATCGCCCGCTCATTGTGCGCAACAACTCCCCGGCCCGTCGCCGCGCTTCGCGGTCGCTGGCGAGTAGGACACCGAGATCGGCGGCGGGTTCAACCGCCTGTGCCGACAGCGTCGCCTCGATCAGGGCGGGAATACCGAGGAAGGGCAGCTTCCCCTCGAGGAAGGCCGCCACCGCGACTTCATTGGCCGCGTTCAGGATGGCTGGCGCCGTGCCGCCGGCGCGCAGCGCGTCGAACGCCAGGCCCAGGCCAGGGAAGGCCTCGAGATCGGGCGGTTCGAAATCGAAACGCGCGAGCGCGGCCAGGTCCAGCGGCGCCACGCCCGAGTCGATGCGCTCGGGCCAGGCCAGGCCGTAGGCCAGTGCGGTGCGCATGTCGGGATTGCCGAGCTGTGCGAGCACCGAACCGTCCACGTAATCCACCAGCGAATGGATGACGCTCTGCGGATGCACCACGACTTCGATGCGCTCGGCCGGCAATCCGAACAGATGGTGGGCCTCGATGACTTCCAGGCCCTTGTTCAGCAGCGTGGCCGAATCGACCGAGATCTTGCGCCCCATGACCCAGTTCGGATGCGCGCAGGCCTCGTCGGCGGTGACGTTCGCCAGCGAGGAGCGATTGCGTCCGCGGAACGGACCGCCCGATGCGGTCAGCAGCAGGCGACGCACGCCTTCCTTCGAGCCGTCGCCCGGCATGCACTGGTAGATGGCGTTGTGTTCGCTGTCCACCGGCATGATGCGGGCGTTGTTGGCGCTGGCGGCGCGCATCAGCACGGCACCGGCGAGCACGACCGATTCCTTGTTCGCCAGCAACAGGCGTTTGCCGGCTCGTGCGGCGGCAACGGTGGAAGCGACGCCGGCGGCGCCGACGATCGCGGCGATCACGGTGTCGTTGTCGTCGCTGGCGGCGACCTCGTCCAGCGCGCCCGCGCCCGAGCGCGCTTCGGTCGCGAGGCCCAGGTCCTTCAGGCCGTCGCGCAGGGCGGCGTAGGCGGATTCGTCCGAAACCACGGCGACTTCCGGACGGAAACGATCGCAGATCGCCAGCAGTTCCGGCACGCGCGATCGCGCGCTGACGGCGTGCAATTCGAAACGGTCGGGATGGCGTGCGATCACGTCCAGCGCCGACGCGCCGATCGAGCCGGTCGCACCCAGCAGGGCGATGCGGCGCGGGTTCAAAGGCCCAGCCATACCTTCGCCACCACGAATACCGGCAAGGCCGCGAGCAGGCTGTCGAGCCGGTCGAGCAGGCCGCCATGACCCGGGATGAGATTGCTCGAATCCTTGGCGTCGGCATGGCGCTTGAGCAGGCTTTCGTACAGGTCGCCCACCACCGACATCAGCGCAGTCACCAGCGTCAGCAACAGCATCTGCGGCAGCGCATTCCACGACAGGCCCAGCAGCGGCAAGGCCGCGAGCGCCAACAGCAGGCTGCAGGCCAGGCCACCGGCCAGGCCCTCGCGGGTTTTCCCGGGGCTGATTCGCGGCGCGAGCTTGACGCGACCGAAACGTACGCCGACGAAATAGGCGCCGGTGTCGGCTGCCCAGGCGATCGCCAGCGCGAACAGCGCCCAACCGGCGCCGTGCGGCGTACTCGCGTGCAGCCAGCACAGGGCGGCCCAGGCCGGGACGGCGCAGAGCGTGCCGGCCAGCAGCTTGATGATGCGGTTCAGCGGCGTATCGGCGGAAGCGAACTGGTAGCGCGCCAGCCAGATCAGCACGAACAGCCACCAGGTCGCGCCGATCACGCTGAGCAGCTTGAGCGTGAACAGGCCGTGGCCCGCACCCCAGACCACGGCTGCCATCAGCAGGGCGTTGCCGGCGAGATAGGCCAGGCGCGGCGTTTTCTCCTTGATGCCGGCGAGTTCGGTCCATTCCCACAGTCCGAGCATCAGCAGGCTGGCGAGCAGCACGGCCAGCCAGGGTGTCGGCAGGAACAGCACGGCGCAGATCGCCACCGGCGCCATGATCACGGCGGCGACGATGCGCGTACGCCGGCTCATGCCCGCGCTCCCATGCGCACCTGTTCGCCGGTCAGGCCGAAACGGCGTTCGCGATTGGCGAAATCGTCCATCGCCTGGCGCAGCACGGTTTCGTCGAGGTCGGGCCACAGGGTTTCGGTGAACCACAGCTCGCAATAGGCGAGTTGCCAGAGCAGGAAGTTGCTGATGCGCAGGTCGCCGCCGGTGCGGATGAACAGATCGGGCTCGGGTTGGTCGGCCAGCGACAGGCGCGCGCCCAGCGCGGCTTCGTCGATCTGCGATGGTGTCAGCCGGCCCGCCGCGACGTCTTCGGCGAGCGAGCGCGCGGCGCGGGCGATGTCCTGACGGCCGCCGTAGCTGGCGGCGATGTTGAGCGTCAGCGCGCGGTTGCCGGCCGTCATGCTCTCGGCACGGGCCATCTTCTCGCGGATGATGGCGGCGAATTCGTCGCGCTGGCCGATGAAGACGATGCGCACGCCGCGACGATGCAACTCATCGACTTCGGAATCGAGCATGCGCAGGAACAGTTTCATCAGCGCGCCGACTTCCTCGGCTGGGCGGTTCCAGTTCTCGCTGGAGAAAGCGAACAGCGTCAGCGCCTGGATGCCTTCCTTCAGGCAGAAATCGAGGCAGACCTGCACGGCGCGCGCACCGGCGCGATGCCCGAGCGTACGCGGCCGGTTGCGGCGTTCCGCCCAGCGGCCGTTGCCGTCCATGATGACGGCGAGGTGGCAGGGTTTGCGTGCGGGCGGATTCATCGGGCGGACGTTCCTGCTCAGACCGCCAGAAGTTCCTGCTCCTTCGCCTTCACCGCCTCGTCGATGTCCTTGACGAACTTGTCGGTGAGTTTCTGGATCTCTTCCTCGGCGCGCCGCACTTCGTCTTCCGACACGTGCTTGTCCTTCAGCAATTCCTTGACGTGCTGGATGGCGTCGCGGCGCACGTTGCGCACGGCGACCTTGGCGTTCTCGCCTTCGTGGTGCACGTGCTTGCTCAGTTCCTTGCGGCGCTCTTCGGTCAGCGGCGGCAGGTTGATGCGGATGACCTGGCCGGCGGTGTTCGGGGTGAAGCCGAGGTTGGAGGCGAGGATGGCTTTTTCGACCGCGGCCACCATGCCTTTTTCCCAGGGCGTGATCGTCAGCGAGCGGGCGTCGGCGACGGCGATCGTGGCCACCTGCGACATCGGCATGTCCGAGCCGTAGTAGTTCACCTTGATGTGATCGACCAGGGCCGTGGTGGCGCGACCGGTGCGCAGCAGGGTCAGCTCGTGGCGCAAGGCGTCCACGCTCTTGGTCATGCGGGTCTGGGCGTCTTTCTTGATCTCGGGGATCATGTCTTGGCTCCGCGCGAAGGCTTGTTTTCGGATTATAGGTCGCCGCCGTGCACCAGCGTGCCCAGCGCTTCGCCCTGCAGGATGCGCATCAGCGCGCCGGGTTGCAGCATGTTGTAGATGCGCAGCGGAATGCGGTTGTCGCGGCAAAGCGCGAAGGCGGCGGTATCCATCACCTGCAGGTTGCGGGCGATGACTTCGTCGTAGCTCAGCTGGTCGTAGCGCTTGGCGTTCGGATGCTTCTTCGGGTCGGCGTCGTAGATGCCGTCCACCTTGGTGGCCTTCAGCAGCAGGTCGGCGCCGATTTCGCTGGCGCGCAGCGCGGCGGCCGAATCGGTGGTGAAGAAGGGGTTGCCGGTACCGGCGGCGAAGACCGCGATGCGGCCCTTTTCCATGTGGCGGATGGCGCGCCGACGGATGTAGTCCTCGCAGACCTCGTTGATCTTGATGGCGCTCATCACCCGGGCGAAGCCGCCGAGTTTCTCAAGCGCATCGGCCATCGCCAGCGCGTTCATCACCGTCGCCAGCATGCCCATGTGGTCGCCGGTGACGCGGTCCATGCCGGCAGCGGCCAGGCCGGCACCGCGGAAGATGTTGCCGCCGCCGAGCACCAGGCCGATCTGGACCCCGGCCTGCTGCACCTGGACGATCTCGGCGGCCAGCGCCTTCAGTACCGTCGGGTCTATCCCGTAGTCCTCGGCGCCCATCAGGGCCTCGCCGGAGAGCTTGAGCAGGACGCGGCGGTACTTCAGGGGCTGGTCTGTCATGAGGGCTTCCGGCGCGGGGGCAAACAGCGGGAGTTTAGCCGATCGGGGGTCGGGCCCGACAGCACGGCCGCCTCAGCCGCCAGTGACGGCCTGTTCGCCCGGTTCGAAGATCGCGTAGAGCTTCCGCGCGCGTTCGAGTACCTGCCAGGTGCCGGCGAAGCCCGCCGGCACGACGAAACTGTCGCCGGCGTGGACCTCCATCGCCTCGCCGCCGTCCTCGCGGATCAGGATCCGCCCTTCGAGCAGGTGGCAGAACTCGTGCTCGCTGTAACGCACCCGCCAGGTCGCCGGCTCGGCCGCCCAAACGCCGCAATGGAACTGCGACGTCGGATCGGAATAAAGATTGGCGACGCCCTGGCGCGGATCGCCGGCGATGAGTTTCTCCGCATCGACCTCGTAAGGCGCGTCGATGGC
>CAYWHO010000041.1:0-2001 GCA_964458195.1 uncultured Arenimonas sp. | reverse complement strand
CAGGAACGCCGCAACCACGCGCCGGCCTTCGCCGGCGAGCACGTTGAAGGTGCGTGCGGCGGCCGCGTTGTCCATGACTTCGATGCCGATACCGCGGGTCAGGCAGGCGGCCATCACGGCGGGTTCCGGGAACCGGAGCTGGCTGCCGCTGCCCAGCAGCACGACGGCGGGAGACAGGGCGAGGATGGGATCGAGGTCTTCGGGGATGAGTTCGCCCACGGAGCGCGGGCGCCAGTCCTCGGCGAGATGGTTCGGTGCCAGGATGAAGCTGCGGTCCAGGCGGCGCTCGTTCACCAGAACGCCGCCGGCATCCACGCCGCGCAGCAGGTAGCGGAAATCCGTGGGCTCGAGGTTGAGCTGCATCGCGCCGGTCAGCCCTTGGGCAGGATCACCAGCGGTTTTTCCTTGCGACGACGGTAAAGGATGGCGACGTGGCCGATGCGGCCGACCAGGGCGGCATCCGACTGCGCGGCGAGCGCGTCGATCCAGCTGTCGCGGACTTCGCGATCGTCCGCGGCGACCTTCACCTTCAGCAACTCATGCTGCTCCAGGGCGATGTCGAGTTCGGCGACCAGGGCCGGCGTGACGCCCTTCGCGCCCACCAGCACCACCGGCTTGAGATCGTGCGCCAGGCCACGCAGATAGCGCTTCTGGGCATTGGAAAGGGCAATGGGCATGACGTTCGGGCCGCGGGTGCGAAGGGGCGAAAGGGTATCATGGGCGCATTCCAGGCCCGTTCCCCGCGTTCCGAATGACCCGCAGCAAGAGCAGCCAGCGCTGGCTCAAGGAGCACTTCGCCGACCCCTTCGTGAAGAAGGCGCAGGCGGAGGGCATGCGCTCGCGCGCCGCCTACAAGCTCGAGGAACTGATCGAACGGGACCGCCTGCTGAAGCCGGGCATGGTGGTGGTGGACCTGGGCGCCGCGCCCGGCGGCTGGTCGCAGGTGGTCCGGCGCCAACTGGGCGACAAGGGGCGGGTTTTCGCCCTGGATATCCTCGACATGCCGCCGATCGCCGGCGTCGAGTTCGTTCACGGCGATTTCAGAGAGCCGGGGCCATTGTCCGAGCTGGAGGCCCTGCTGGACGGGGCGGCGGTGGACCTTGTGCTTTCCGACATGGCACCCAATATGAGCGGTGTGGATACCGTGGACCAGGCGCGGGCGATGCATTTGTCCGAACTGGCCCGCGATTTCGCGGATGCGCACCTGCGGCCGGGCGGCAACTTCCTGATCAAGCTGTTCATGGGCGAAGGTTTCGACGCCTACATGAAGGATCTGAAGGGGCGCTACGCCAAGGTGATCACCCGCAAGCCGGCGGCGTCGCGCCGCCGTTCGAACGAAGTGTACGCGCTGGCCACCGGCAAGCGCTGAGGGAGTAGGAATGAACGACCTGGTCAAGAATCTGCTGGTGACGATCGCCGTGGTGCTGGTGTTGGCCACTGCCTATCAGAGCTTCGCGCCGCAGTTCGCCGCGGAGACGAAGGAAGTCACCTATTCGGATTTCCTCGACGAGGTTTATGCCGACAAGATCAAGCAGGTCGAATTCGCCGGCTCCGGTACCGTCAGCGCCACCGTCGTCAAGTTCGAGCGGCTGGACGGCAGCCGGGGCATGTCGATCGGCCCCTACGACCGCGAGCTGGTCAACGACCTCGTGCGCCACAAGGTCGACATCATCCAGGAGAAGCCCGACACCGCGCCGTCCGTGCTGCAGGTCGTGCTGACCTTCCTGCCCTATGTGCTGATGTTCGGCTTCATCTATTTCATCTACCGGCAGATGCAGCAGGGCGGTTCGCGCGGCGCGATGACCTTCGGCCGTTCGCGCGCCAAGCTGCAGGGCGAGGACCAGGTCAAGGTCACCTTCGCCGACGTCGCCGGCTGCGACGAGGCCAAGGAAGAAGTCGGCGAGCTGGTGGAGTTCCTGCGCGATCCCGGCAAGTTCCAGAAGCTCGGCGGGCGCATCCCGCGCGGCGTGCTGATGGTCGGCTCGCCGGGCACCGGCAAGA
>CAYWHO010000040.1:5308-13523 GCA_964458195.1 uncultured Arenimonas sp. | reverse complement strand
TACAGCCGCGAGACGGCGAACCGCTACGCACGCGCGGCCGAGACCGCACTGGCGGCCCTGCCGGACAACGAATGGACGCGCGCCTTGCGCGGCCTGGCGCGCTACGCGGTCGATCGCAAGCACTGATCGCGGCGATTCAAGCAAGCTGTCCTACACACTCCCTCTCCCCGCACGCGGGCGCCCGAAGGGTGTGCAAGGCTGAGAGGGTTGGGGTGAGGGGAAATATCTGCCTCTCGATCGCGACTCGCGTCGCTCCTACATCGCTCCTACATCGCCGCCGCTACGTGCTCCCTCTCCCCGCGAGCGGGGAGAGGGTTGGGGTGAGGGGTCAGGGGCAAGGACCGACATCGGCGCAACATCGGTCGCGACTCGCGTCGCGCCTACCTTGCGAAGGCCTCGCCGAAGAAATCGTGCATCATCGCCACGCTGCGGCGATAGCTCGGCTCATGGTATTTGCAGCCCTTGAGCACGGAGCCGTCTTCGTCGGGCTCGGCGAAACAATGCACGGCGCCGCCGAAATTGACGAACTGCCAGTCTGCGCCGGCCTCGCGCATTTCCTTCTCGAATCCGGCGATCTGTTCGGCCGGCACGAAGCTGTCGTCCGCGCCGTTCATCACCAGCACCGGCGCTTTCAGTTCGCCGGCCTTGGCGGGGGCGGTGGTGGCGAGGTTGGCATGGAAGGTCGCAGCCCCGGACAGCTCCGCGCCGCTGCGCACGAGCTCCAGGGTAACCGCGCCGCCGAAGCAGAAGCCGATCGCGCCGATCTTCGTCGTATCCACCGGCGCGCGCTTGCCGGCGCCGCGCAGGGTGGCGAGCGCGGCATTGATGCGGCCGCGCAGCCTGGGGTTGTCGGAATACACGCCGGTCGCCGCCTTGCCGGCTTCGTCGGCATTGCGCGGGCGGACGCCGCGACCGTACATGTCCACCAGCAGGATGACGTAGTCGTCGCCCGCCAGCGTCTTCGCTTTTTCGATCGCGCTCGCGTTCACGCCGTACCAGTTCGGCGTCATCAGCAGGCCGGGGCGCGGCGTGTTGGTGGAATCGTCCCAGACCAGATAGCCGTCGAAGGTCTTCTTTCCGTGCTTCCAGCTGATCTTCTCGGCGCGCGGCGCGGCAGTGGCGGCGACGCTGAACAACATCAGCAGGGCTATGGCGAATACACGCATGGCGATCTCCTTCCGGGCCGGGGGGAACGGGAATGTCCGCCCGCGGATGTTAGCACCGGGTCGTGGTCGCTCAGCGCGACCTGTCCCCGGACCGGGCCGATCGCCGGCGCAGGGCGACCAGGCCCAGGCCCAGCAAGCCGGCCGCCACACAGGCCAAATGCAGCACGTCGAGCGATACGGCATGCAGCAACGGGTTCTCTGCGCTCACGGGTGCGAACGGGAACATGTCGCCGTGCATGATGCCGTCGAGCAGCAAATGGCTGGAGGCGCCGGCGGCCGCGCCGATCGCCACCGGCGTCGGTGTCAGTGCCTTCCATTGGAAGAAATCCGGCAAACGCAGCCAGCGGTCGCAACGCTTGATCAGGACGAAGCCTGCGACGACCGCCAACCAGGCACAGCTCGCTCCGGTCAGCGTGTGCATGAAGCGATGCAGGGGAAACTGCCCGGTGAATATCAGGTAGAGAGGTTCCAGGTCCATCACGCAGTTCGCGGCGCAGAAGCCGATGAAACTGACATGACGCGGCGCCATCGCATGCAGCAGTGCGCCGGGACCGAAATGGAAAGGCGTGATCGGCATCTTTCGCGCCGAGCGCTGGAATCAGGCGACGCCCAGACCCGGAATGGCGCTGATCTGGTCCGGGTCGAAACCGGCGCTGCGGGCGAAATGCCGGCCGCGGTCGACATAATCCTTGTAGCGCGGAAAACTCGGCGCGCCCGGCGACAGCAGCACGACGCCCGAAGGTTCGAGGCGATCGCGCGCGATGCGCACCGCCTCTTCCAGTTCGCTGGCTTCGAACAGGCCGAAGCGCCCGCCCTGTGCCAGGGGTTTCAGGCGTTCATGGATGCGCGCACCGTTCTGCCCCATCGTGACAATGAGCTTCGGCGCATCGGTCGCCATGCGGTCGGCGAATGCCCCCCAATCCACGCCGCGGTCGTAACCGCCGACGATCAATGCCACGCTTCGGCCTTTGAAGCAATCGAGCGCGGCAAGACTGGCGTAGGGCGTCGTGCTGATCGAGTCGTTGATGTATTCGATGCCATCGCGCTGGCCGAGCGACTGCAACCGGTGCGGCAGCGGCTTGAAGTCGAAGGCCGATTGCGCCAGCCAGGTCGCATCCAGGCCCAGCGCTTCCACCGCGGCCAGTGCCGCGCACAGATTCATCCGGTTGTGTCGCCCCGGCAGGGGCAAGCGGCGCGTATCCATCACCAGCAGCGGACCGCGATACAGCTCGGTGTCCTCGAGGTGCCAGCCGTCGGCGTCGTTGAACCAGATCACCCGCGTGGTGTCGGGCACCGACAAGCCGACCAGTCGCGGATCGGCCGCATTGAGCACGGCGATGCGCGGCGCGCCTTCGGTCACGAGGGCGAGCTTGTCCTGGAAATAGCGCGCTTCCGTGCCATGCCAGTCGAGGTGTTCCGGAAAGAAATTCAGCACCACCGCGACCTGCGGGCGCAGCGCTTCGCGCGTCTGGTAGCTCGACAGTTCGATCGCCCAGTATTCCGGCGGCGGCTCGACATCGAGCAATTCCAGCAGCGGCTGGCCGATATTGCCGGCGAGCGCCGTGCGTTTGCCGCCGGCGCGCAACAGATGCGCGATCAGCGCCGTCGTCGTGCTCTTGCCCTTGGTGCCAGTGACGCAGACCATGCGGGCGCCGGCGTTCTCGCCGAACCACAGCGCCGTGCCGCCGATGAACTGCGTGCCCTGCAAGGCCGCATCGACCGCCGGTGACGTGTACGGACTGATGCCCGGCGATTTGATGACGATCTCGAACGCGGCCAGCTTGTTGCCGTCGACCGCGGTGTCGATGCTCAGGTTGGGATCTTCCATCGCGCGAATGGATTCGGCCTCGCCGTCCGAGCAGAAGACGGTGATCGGTTGGCGCGGCAGGCGCCAGCGCAGCGCCGCCAGGGCGGCCCGGCCCTCGCGGCCATAACCCCAGATGGCGACCCGCTTTCCCTCAAGCTCCGAAATGCGCACGCAAGGCTCCCCAGAGCGGCGACGGAATCCCGTGTTCGGCCGATGCTACCAGCAGTGGGGCCAGTTCGAGCTCGCCGGCCTGCAGTTGCGGCAGGATCTCCCGACGGAATCGGGCGACCAGGGCGTCCTCGCGCCAGCTCGGACTCTGCGCCAGCGCGGCCATCGCCGCGCGCGACTCCTTGCCCTCGCCGACGCATTCGAAAGGCTTGTGGTCCTGGTATTCGAGCAGCGCATCGAACCCCGGCGCCGGCTCGGCTTCGTCGAGAAGATTCCGTCCGAAGATGTTCAGCAGTCGCGGTTTCGGCATGAAGGGCGCCAGCGCCAGGAAAACGAAATGGCACTTGGGGCAGACGCCGCACCAGCGCTGCGCCGGACGTTCGCCGAGGATATGGAAATTGCGGTTGCAACTGGAGAAATGCCCGTCGTAGCGGTCGAGCCGGGCGAACTGGCGCGCCACGGCGAGTTCGGAGAACGGGCGCAGCAAGGAGTAGTACTTCAGGTCGGCCGCCACGCGCTCGCGCAGGTGCCGGGCGAAGTCGCGTTCGAACTGCCAGCCCTTCGACCACTGGTGGTTCACTTCGCCGGTGCCGGGAATGAAGCTGCCGTAGCTGGCCGAACGTTCGTTGGAGAACACGACCTGATCGGCGCCGACCAGCAGCGCCGCGACCGCGAGGATCGCCGAGTTCACCGCCGTCACCGGAATATGGCCGTTCCATGCGCCCTGCTTGTTCATCTCGAACAGTTCAGGCGCCAACTGCCGGGAAATGTTCAACAACGGCAGTCCGGTACGTTCGGCGCAAGCCCGGATCAGTGGCGAAGAACCGATCCAGCTGACGGTCTGCGCGATGCCCGCCGCGCGCAGCGCCTCGATGCTGACCAGCGAATCCTTGCCGCCGCCGATGGCGACGAGCGCATGCGGCTTGAGGCCCAGAGCACTCCCCTTCTCCACCTGGGAGAGGGGTTGGGGTGAGGGTTCGTAAACCGTCGCACCCTCATCCCTGCCCTTCTCCCGGGGGGAGAAGGGAAAAACAATCTTGCCGCGCAGGTCGAGTCCGTTGCGATAGGCGAATTCGCCCAGGCCGTTTTCGTATACCTCGGTCAGGAAAGCCGCGGTGTCGGCATCGATCGCATAGGAATCGATGCGGATCTCCCGCGGTACCGCCGCCTTGTAATAGCTGACGCCGGCGATCAGGTGCAGCAGCTGCAACGCGCGATGCACGGCCGCTAGGCGCGCGTCGTCCAGGGTGAACGGCGCGCCGGGAAAACGTACCGTCTCGGTCAATTCCGGACCATCATCGGCCGCTCCCGGCGTCCGACCGCCTTGGACGGCGGAAGTGCCGGAAACGCAGGATGCGGTTTCCGGCCTGCCTCCCGCGGCACTCGTGCTTTCCTGCACATCGAACGCGTACACGAGCCGCGCTTCGCCGCTCGCGGCATCGA
This sequence comes from uncultured Arenimonas sp., assembly GCA_964458195.1. Lineage (GTDB taxonomy): Bacteria > Pseudomonadota > Gammaproteobacteria > Xanthomonadales > Xanthomonadaceae > Arenimonas. The sequence goes on along the minus strand of CAYWHO010000040.1, from coordinate 8,939 downwards.
AGCCGCAGCGCACGAAACGGAAGGCGCGAACGTCCTCGCGACGGAAAACCATCTCAGTCATCGAGCACATCCTCGGCCGGCAGCGCGCGCTGGTTGTAGGTGTTGGCCATGACGAAACCGTAGGCGCCGGCATGCGCGATGAGGACCACGTCGCCCTCGCGCGTGTCCTCCGGCAGCGTGCGGCGGCGTCCCAGCACATCGCCGGTCTCGCAGATCGGGCCGACGACTTCGGTCGAAACCATGGGCGTGGCGTCGAGGCGAGACAGATTCACGATCTCGTGCCAGGCGCCATACAGCGCCGGACGCATCAAGGCATTCATGCCCGCATCGAGACCGATGCGGCGCAGGCCCAGTTTGTCGTTCACCTGCGTCACCCGCGCCAGCAGCACGCCGGCTTCGGCGACCAGGTAACGACCCGGTTCGATCCACAACGCGTACTGCGGCCAGGCCTGCTTGATCTCGGCCAGCGCGCGCGCCAGCGCGTCGAGATCGAGCGCCTCGCCATCGGGCTCGTAGGGAACGCCGAGTCCGCCGCCGATGTCGATGGCCGAGATCGTGCCGATGCTTTCCGCGACGGACACCAATTGCGCATAGACCTGCGGCCAGTGCTTCGGGTCGAGAATGCCGCTGCCGACATGCGCATGCAGCACGGTGATTCGCGTCCTGATCTCGCGCGCGGCGGCGAGGAAATCGGCCAGCGATTCCACCGGCAGGCCGAACTTGGCATCGCGCCCGCCGGTACGCACTTTCTCGTGGTGGCCGAGGCCATAGCCCGGATCGATGCGCAGGACGATTTGCCGCCCGGCGAAAACCTCCGGCCACTGCCGGAGCGGATAGGCGCTATCCACCGTCACCCAGACATCGCGCGCGAACGCCGCTTCGTATTCCGCCCGCGGGGCGAAGCTCGGCGTGAACAGCACGCGCAGCGGATCGAGCCCGGGCAACACGGCGAAAAGATGATCGAGTTCGGCGCGCGAGACGCATTCGAAACCGAAGCCCTCGGTTTCCAATGCCTTCAATACGGCCGGATGGGCGTTGGCTTTCAGCGCATAGAATCGCCGGTCCACCGCACCGAGGCCGGAGAGTTCTCGCGCCCGCGCGCGGATGTCCGGCAGGTGATAGACGTAGCGCGGCGTGCCGGCGTTCGCGAGCGCGAGCAGGCGCTCGCGCTGGTCGCGCCACCAGACCGGGCGTCGCGACGTCGGCTTCGCATCGATCTGCTTCCAGCTCGGCCCGAACACTTCCGCCGCATCCACCGGCATGGCACCGGAATGGATCAGCAGCGCATGCAGGCGCGGCATCAGGTCTTCCGCCAGGGCTTCGTCGACGACGAAGGTCAGGTTGAGGTCGTTCGAGCTCTGCGAAATCAGGTGCACGCGCTCGCGGCCGAACTCGCCCCAGACATCGGTCAGCTTGTGCAGCAACGAACGCATGCCGCGGCCGACCAGGGTGACGGCACTGCAGGGCGCGATCACCTTGACGCGGCAAACCTGCGCGAGGTCGGCGCAGAGCGCATCGAGCACGTTCGTCGTGACGAGGTTGTCGGAAGGATCGAGCGACACGGTGACGTTGGCTTCCGACGAACCGATCAGGTCCACCGACAGGCCATGGCGCTTGAAACGCTCGAAGATGTCGGCGAGGAAGCCGACCTGCTGCCACATGCCGATGGTTTCCATCGCCACCAGCACGATGCCGCGGCGCGAACTGATCGCCTTGACGCCCGGCAGGGTCGCGGCGCGATCGTCGATCACCGTGCCTGCCATCTGCGGCCGTTCGGTGTCGCGAATCCAGATCGGCACGTACGTCTCGCGACAGGGATGGATGCAGCGCGGATGCAGCACCTTGGCGCCGGTCGTGGCGATTTCCTGCGCTTCTTCGTAGTCGAGGCGCGACAGCAGGCGCGCATCGGGCACCGCGCGCGGATTGGCGCTGAACATGCCCGGCACGTCGGTCCATATCTCCACCCGCCGCGCGCGCAGCAGGGCGCCGAAATACGCGGCCGAGGTATCGGAACCGCCGCGCCCGAGGATGGCCGTGCCGCCGTCCTCGTGCCGGGCGATGAACCCCTGGGTGATCAGCAAGCGTCCGTTGCTCTCGTCGAAACGCTGGCGCAGCGCCGCGTCGCCTTCGTAGGCGCAGGACACCGACAAGCGCTTAGACCAATCGTTCTGGTTCGGCAGCGAACGCGCCTGCAACCATTCGCGCGCGTCCAGCCAGTCCACTGCCATGCCCTGCGAACGCAGATAGGCCACGCCCAGGGTGGAAGACAGCAGTTCGCCCTGCGCCAGCACGTCGGCCTGCCAGGACAGTTCGCCGGCGGCTCTTCGCGCATCGGTCGTCAGGGCCTGCAACAGGCGCAAGCGTTCGCCGAGCACGGCGTCGGCATCGATGCCGAGTTCGCCGCAGTATTCGCGATGCCGCGCGACCAGGGACGCGACGCGCGCGGTCACGGCGGCGAGGTCGGCATGCTGCTCGCAGATGGCCTGCAGTTCGTTGGTGACGCCCGACAGGGCCGAGACGACGACGAGGACGCGCGCTTGTTCCGCTTTGGCGCGTTCGCGCATCAGCCGGCCGATGGTGTCCCAGCGATGACGCCGGGAAACGCTGGTGCCGCCGAACTTCAGGACGATCCAATCGGAAACGGGCGCAGGCGGCATGGGCGACAGGTAGAATTCGGGGGCGCGCACTGCGCAGACCGACGAATGATAAACGATGCGCGCAGTCCGCCGCTTCCTCCAGCTCGATGTTTTCGCCGACCGCCCCGGCCTCGGCAATCCGCTCGCCGTCGTCCTGGACAGCGAGGGCCTGGACGACGACGGCATGCAGGCCTTCGCACGCTGGACCAACCTGTCCGAAACCATCTTCCTGCTGCCGCCGACCGTGCCGGAAGCGAGTTATCGCGTGCGCATTTTCACCCCGCGCAGCGAAATGCCCTTCGCCGGCCATCCCAGCGTCGGCGCCGTGCATGCCTTGCTGGAATCGGGAGGAGCCGCAGCGGCCGATACGCCGCTGCTGCAGGAGTGCGCGGCCGGCCTGCTTCCCGTCCGGATCGAGAATGGGCCCGACGAGCGCCGCATCTTCGTGCGCGCGCCAAGTGCGCGTGTCATCGCCGAAGACACCGACGACCGCCTGCTCAACGAGGCCCTGTCGGGTATGCGCCGCGGCGACCTGCCGATCGCCCTGCTCGACAATGGTCCGCGTTGGTGGCTGGTCGAACTGGAGGACGAAGCGGCGGTGCGCGAACTGCGGCCGGCCCTGGACGCCATCGCCGACCTTTGCACGGAGACATCCGCCGCCGGCCTCGCCGTCTTCGCCAAACGCGCGGGCGGCGACAAGGAGTTGGTCGTGCGCGCCTTCTGTCCTGCCGACGGCGTTGACGAAGATCCGGTCACCGGCAGCGCGAACGCCTGCATCGCCGCCTGGCTCCGGCACAACGATGCCCTGCCCGGGCGCCGATACCTCGCCCTGCAAGGGCGGGAAATCGGTCGCGACGGACGGATCGACGTTCGGGTCGACGACGATGGCGAGGTGTGGATCGGCGGCCGCACGCTGACCATCGTGCGCGGGGAGCTGGTTTGGTGAACAGGCATTCCTTCCTGCAGATCGACGTCTTCGCCGAACGCCCGGGCGC